>DATJRJ010000189.1:0-22171 GCA_035504735.1 Binataceae bacterium (SeqCode) | reverse complement strand
CCCCGGCGACGATGTGCCGGTCGTTCGCGGCAACGCCCTGGCGGCGCTGCGCTCCGGCGGCAGCGATGACGAGGCGTGCGCCTGCATCGACCAGTTGATCGAGGCGTTGGGCACGTATGTCCCGCTGCCGGAGCGGCTGGTGGATCGGCCGTTCCTGATGTCGATCGAGGACGTGTTCTCGATCTCCGGGCGCGGCACCGTGGTCACCGGCCGCGTCGAACGCGGCAAGGTCAAGGTCGGCGAGGAAATCGAGATCGTCGGCTTTCGCGATACCAGCAAGACCGTAGTGACGGGCGTGGAGATGTTCCGCAAGATTCTCGACGAAGGCCAGGCGGGCGACAATATCGGCGCGCTCCTGCGCGGACTCAAGCGCGAGGACGTCGAGCGCGGACAGGTGCTGGCGCAGCCCGGATCGATTACGCCCCATACCCGCTTCGAAGCCCAGACCTACGTGCTGACCAAGGAAGAGGGCGGACGGCATACGCCGTTCTTCAACGGCTATCGCCCGCAGTTCTACTTCCGCACCACCGACGTTACCGGCGTGGTGACGCTGCCGGAAGGCACCGAGATGGTGATGCCGGGGGATAACGTGACGGTGGTCGGCGAGCTGATCACCCCGGTCGCGATGGAACAGGGTCTGCGCTTTGCAATCCGCGAGGGCGGCCGCACGGTCGGCGCCGGCGTGGTGGCGAAGGTCCTGAAATAAGGCGCTTGGCAGAGGACGGGACGCAGGGAGCCGAGAGACGTGGCTGACCGGATGAACGAAAAGATACGCATACGTCTTAAGGCGTACGATTATCGATTGCTCGATCAGTCGGTGCGCGAGATCGTGGATACGATTCGTCGGACCGGCGGGCGCGTCGCCGGGCCGATTCCGCTGCCGACGCGGATCGAGCGCTTCACCGTGAACCGCTCGCCGCATGTCGACAAGAAGTCGCGCGAGCAATTCGAGGTCCGAACTCATAAGCGACTGCTCGACGTGCTCGAGCCGACCCAGCAGACCATCGACGCCCTCGGCAAGCTCGACCTAGCGGCCGGCGTCGACGTGGAAATAAAGCTGGGCTGAATCAGAGCTTGGAAATAGAGCTTGAGCTTGGAAATCGAACTTGGAAATCGGGCTGGGATGACACTGCCGTGCTGAGCGGATTGATAGGAAAAAAACTCGGGATGACGCAGGTCGGCGACAACGCCGGACGGGTGCGCGCCGTGACCGTGATCCAGCTCGGCCCGTGCATGGTAACGCAGCTCAAGAATGCGGCCAGTGACGGCTACGAGGCGGTGCAGGTAACTTACGGGCGTAAGAAACCCTCGCGATCGAGCGCCGCCGAGCGTGGCCATTTCGCCAAGAGCGAGATCGCGCCGGGCGTCGCCACCCGTGAGTTCCAGCGCCGCGGCGAGAGTGAAATTAAGCTCGGCCAGGCGATCGCCGCCGGCGAGGTCTTCAAGCCCGGCGATCTGGTCGACGTTTCGGGCGTTTCGAAGGGCCATGGCTACGCGGGCGTAATCAAGCGCCATCATTTCGCTGGCTTTCCGGGCTCGCATGGGACCCACGAATACTTTCGGCACGGCGGCTCGATCGGTAACCGGTCGTATCCGGGTCGTGTCCGCAAGGGATTACGGATGGCCGGGCAGATGGGCAATCAGGGCGTCACGATCGTCAACCTGCCGGTGATCGATATTCTGGCCGAGGACAACGCGATCGTGCTCGGCGGAACTGTTCCGGGCGCCGACGGCGGGATCGTGACGGTCAGGCATGCCGCCAAATTGCGGCGCCGGACGGCGGATGAGAGCAATGGCTGAGGGCGACAACCAGAACGCATCGGTGCGGCTGCCGCTCTACTCGCCGGAACATCAGCAGGTCGGCGAAGTCGAGATCTCCGCGCGGGTCTTTGCCTGCGAGGGCAATCCGGGATTGTTTCACGAGGCGGTGCGGATGCAGCTTGCCAATCGGCGGGCCGGCACCGCGGCGACCAAGACCCGCGGTTTCATCGCGGGTGGAGGGCGTAAGCCGTGGCGGCAGAAGGGCACCGGCCGGGCGCGCGCCGGCTCGACGCGATCACCGCTATGGCGCCATGGCGGCACCACCTTCGGCCCGCAGCCGCGCGATTATTCGTACTCGATGCCGAAGAAGGCCTGGCGCAAGGCGCTTTGTATGGCGCTGTCGGATCGGGCCCGTGAGGGCAAGCTGATGGTCGTCAACTCGCTCGAGCTTGCGGAGCCCAAGACCCGCCTGGCCAAGGCGATGCTGGAAGGGCTCGGTCTCAAGCACGCATTAATCGTGCTGGGCGAGGGCGAGGAGAGTTTTCTGCGCGCCGCGCGCAACCTGGCGGCATACAAGGTGCTGGCGCTCGGCGGCCTCAATGTCTTCGACATCCTGAATTACGATGAGCTCCTGATGACCGAGAAATCGGCGCGCGCTATCGAAGCGCGCCTGGGAGCGCGCCCGCGATGATCGACGAAAGCCTGATTATCGCGCCGCTGGTGACCGAGAAGGGCACCATTATCGCGGAGAAGTCGAACCAGGTGGCGTTCCGGGTGCGGCCCGAAGCGACTAAGGATGCGATCCGCGAGACCATCGAGGAGTTGTTCAAGGTCACCGTGCTCAAGGTGCGGACCTCAAACTTTATGGGCAAGGAACGTCGGCGCGGCCGGACGGTCGGCCGTCAATCCAACTGGAAAAAGGCTTACGTGACTCTGAAGGAAGGCGACCGAATCGAATTTTTCGAGGGCGCATGAGTGCGCGCAGCAGCTTTTACAGAAGCTTTTGATGGACTGAATTTGCGATGGCAGTAATCCAGCTAAATCCGCGCACGCCCGGACAGCGCTTCCAGCAGATTGCGGACTTCTCGGAGCTCACGCCGAAGGCGCCCGAGAAAGCGCTGCTGAAGCCGGTCAAGCGCTCGGGCGGACGCAACAATCGCGGCCGCATGACGATTCGCCATCGTGGCGGCGGGCACAAGCGGATGCTGCGCGTGATCGACTTCCGGCGCGATCACGACGGCGTGGCGGCGACGGTCGCGGCACTCGAGTACGATCCCAACCGTTCGGCCAATATCGCGCTGCTGCATTACGGCGACGGCCGTAAGAGTTATATTCTCGCGCCGGTGGGGCTCAAGACCGGCGACAAAGTTGAATCGGGCGAGGCCGCCGATATCAAGCCCGGCAATGCGCTCAAGCTCAAGAACATACCGGTCGGCACCGTCGTCCACGCCATCGAACTCAAGCCCGGCGCCGGCGCGCAGCTTGCGCGCGGGGCGGGCGCGCAGGCGCAGCTGATGGCCAAGGAGGGGAAGTTCGCGCTGCTCAAATTGCCTTCGGGCGAGCAGCGGATGGTGCTGGCGGAATGCCGGGCGACGATCGGGCAGGTCGGCAACGCTGAGCACGAAAACATCTCGATCGGCAAGGCCGGCCGCAGCCGCCATCTGGGCAAGCGTCCGCACGTGCGCGGCGTCGCGATGAACCCGGTCGATCATCCGCATGGCGGCGGCGAGGGACGCTCGAAAGGCAACCATCCGCAATCGCCGTGGGGGATGCCGACCAAGGGGCATAAGACCCGCGGCAAGAAACCGTCGGATCGCTATATCGTTAGCCGCCGCCCGCGCGGCAAGCGCTAGGGAAAACGCGAGGCGCAGAGAATCGGATGAGGTCGCTAAAAAAAGGTCCTTTCGTCGACGGCCACCTGCAGAAGAAGGTCGAGACCGCCACCAGCACCGGTGAGAAGCGGATTATCCGGACCTGGTCGCGGCGTTCGATGATCACGCCCGACATGATCGGGCTCACCTTCGCGGTGCATAACGGCCACAAGTTCATCCCGGTCTACTGCACCGAGAATATGGTCGGGCACAAGCTCGGCGAGTTTTCGCCGACCCGCACCTACCACGGCCATGCCGGCGATCGCAAGGCCGAGGTCCGCGGCGGCGCCCCGGCGGCGGCCCCGGCGCCGGCGGCCGCGCCCAAGCCGGCGGGGTCCTAGCGGGGAACTATCGATGGAAGCGAAGGCGCGTACCCGGTTCGTCAGAATGTCGCCGCAGAAGCTGCGGCTGGTATGTGAGCTGGTGGCCGGCAAGCGGGTCGATCTGGCCCTCTCGATTCTCGAGTTCACGCCCAAGAAGGCGGCGAGGATTTTGTCCAAGACGCTACTCGCGGCGGTCGCCAACGCGCGCGATCAGCAGAATATCGATGAGGATCGGCTCTACGTGAAGCTCGCCACCGCCGACGCCGGCCCGACCTGGAAGCGCTCGCTGCCGCGCGCCCATATGCATGCGACGCCGATTCTCAAACGCACCAGCCACGTTACCGTGGTGGTCGACGAACTGGCATCCTGAAGGATTCAGCATGGGACAGAAGTCACATCCGCGCGGGCTGAGACTCGGCATCATCGAGGGCTGGGACTCGAAGTGGTTCGGCAATAATCATAATTACGTCGAGCTGCTGCACGAGGACCTCAGAATCCGCGAGTTCATCAAGCGCCGGCTCTACCATGCGGGCATCTCGCGGATCGAAATCGAGCGCATGGCCAACAAGGCCAAGATTAATATTCACACCGCCCGCCCCGGAATTGTGATCGGCAAGAAGGGCGCCGAAATCGACAAGCTTAAACGCGACATTCAGAAAGTGATGAAGGCGCGCGAAGCGTTTATCAATATCCACGAGGTACGCCGCCCCGACCTCGATCCGCAGCTGGTGGCCGAGAACATCGCGCTCCAGCTCGAGCGCCGCGTGGCCTTTCGGCGCGCGATGAAGGAGGCGGTGCTGCGGGCGATGCGGATGGGCGCACAGGGCGTCAAAGTCCACGTCGCCGGACGGCTGGGCGGCGCGGAAATCGCACGCAGCGAATGGTATCGCGAAGGGCGCGTGCCGCTGCAGACGCTGCGGGCCGACGTCGCTTACGGCTTTGCCGAGGCGCGCACCACTTACGGCGTGATCGGCGTCAAGGTCTGGATCTTCCGCGGCGAAATTCTGACCCGCCAGGAAGAGGCTCGCAAACGCTCGGGCGCGGCCGCCCAGCAGGGTTAGCCGGAGATACAGGTACGGGATAGATCACCATGCTGGCACCAAAAAAAGTCAAATGGCGCAAAATGATGAAGGGCCGCGTGCGCGGCGCCGAGGCGCGCGGTGTCGAGATGGCCTTCGGCGACTTTGGGCTCAAGAGCCTGGAGACCGCGCGGGTCGATACGCGCGCGCTCGAGGCGGCCCGAATCGCACTCACGCGCCATATTAAGCGCGGCGGCCGGGTCTGGATTCGGGTGTTTCCGGATAAGCCGTTTACCAAGAAGCCGGCCGAGACCAGGATGGGCAAGGGCAAGGGTTCGCCCGAAGGCTGGGTCGCGGTGGTGAGACCGGGACGCATCCTGTTCGAGATGGAAGGGGTCGACCGGGCCACCGCCCACGAGGCGATGCGGTTGGCGGCCCATAAGCTGCCCATCAAGACGATCGTGGTGGAGCGCGAAGGAGTCGGCGTTGGAGCTTGATGATATCCGGCAGATGAACCCGGAGGATCTGCGGGTCAAGGAACGCGAGACGCGCGAGGAGATCTTCCGCCTGCGGCTCAAGATGCGCACCAACCAGCTCGACAATCCGTCGGGCTATCGGCGTGCGCGCCGCGAGCTCGCGCAGATTATGACGGTACTTGGCGACAAGAGCGGCACTCGCTCAGCGAAGAGCGCGGCAAAGGGACACGATGCGGCAGCGAGCTAAACGGCGCGAGGGCGTAGTGGTCGCCGCGCGTATGACCAAGACCGTGGTGGTGCAGGTCGACCGCCTGGTGCAGCATCCGCTGTATGGCAAACGGATGCGCCAGCGGCGTCGGCTGATGGCCCACGACGAGCGCGGCGAATGCCATGAGGGCGACCGCGTGATGATTATCGAAACCCGGCCGCTCTCCAAGAACAAGCGCTGGCGCGTGAGCCAGGTCTTGCGACGCGCTACCGGCTGAGACAGGAGCGGGCAAGCGGTGGTTCAGATGCGCACAATCCTTGAGGTCGCCGATAATTCCGGCGCCCGCAAGGTGCAATGTATCAAGGTGCTGGGCGGTTCGCGCCGGCGCTATGCGACGGTGGGCGACGTAATCGTGGTCTCGGTCAAGGAAGCGGCCCCCAACTCGAAGGTCAAGAAGGGCGAGGTGAGCCGCGCGGTAATCGTGCGCACCAGCAAGGAAATCAGCCGCTCAGACGGCAGCTATATACGTTTCGACGATAACTCGGCCGTGCTGCTCGACAATCAGCACGAGCCGATCGGGACGCGTATTTTCGGTCCGGTCGCGCGCGAGCTCAGGGCCCGGCGCTTTCTGAAGATCATCTCGCTCGCTCCGGAGGTGCTGTGATGCCGGAGCAGGCGAAAGTACGGCGGACCAAGCAGCGCCCCGAAGCGGCCAGAACACGTATCAAGAAGAACGACCTGGTGATGGTCGTGACCGGGCGCGAACGCGGCAAGACCGGCAAAGTGATGCGGGTAATCGCGGATGAGGGGCGCGTAATCGTCGAGCGGCTTAACGTGATGAAGCGTCACTCCAAGCCGCGTGGGCCGCAGAGCCCGGGCGGAATCGTCGAGAAAGAGGCGGCGATCCCGGTCTCGAACGTGATGTTTTTCTGCGAACGATGTAACGCGCCGGTGCGGATCGGCGTCAAGGCCGCGGCCGACGGCACGCGGATCAGGATCTGCCGCCGCTGCGGCGAGCAGATCGGTAACGAGTGATGGCCGACGATAAGGAAAAGAAAGGCCAGGAAAAGAAGCCCCGGTCACGCGAGGAGCGGCCCGCATCGGGCGGCGGCGAGGACCGGCCCAAAGGCAAGCGGCCGCCCAAAGGCGCCGCCGCAGCACCGGCTGCAGAAGCGGCGCCGGCGGAACCCAGCGAGCCCGAGCCCAAGGTTACGCCGCGGCTCAAGCAGCGCTACGACCAAGAGATCGTGCCGGCCCTGATGCGCGAGCTTAAGATCGAGAACCGTCTGCGCGTGCCGCACTTGGAGAAGATCGTCATCAACATGTCGCTCGCCGAGGCGCGCGAAAACGTCAAGGTGCTGGATGCGGCGGTTGAAGAGGTCCGGCAGGTGGTCGGCCAGAAACCGGTGATCACGCGGGCTCGCAAGGCGATCTCGAATTTCAAGCTGCGCCAGGGGATGCCGATCGGCTTGATGGTCACGCTGCGGCGCGAACGGATGTACGAGTTCTTCGATCGGCTGGTGAGTATCGCGCTGCCGCGTGTGCGCGACTTCCGTGGCGTCAGCGACAAAGCCTTCGACGGCCGCGGTAATTACTCGCTGGGGTTGCGCGAGCATACGATTTTTCCCGAGGTCAACCTCGACAAGGTCGAAAGCGTGAAGGGTATGACGATCTCCGTGATCACCACCGCCCGCACCGACTTCGAGGGGATGACACTGCTGCGGGCGCTGGGGATGCCGTTTCGCGGCGCCGCGCCTGAAGCGCAAATCAAGGCGGCGAGCTAGCAGACCCAAAGGCGGGCCCAGATGGCGAAGACTTCGCTCAGAATCAAGGCGCAGCGCAAACCCAAGTTCAAGGTGCGCACGCATAACCGCTGTCCGCGCTGCGGCCGCGCGCGGGCGTTTTACCGGCGCTTCAAGCTATGCCGGCTATGTCTGCGTCAGCTCGCGCTGCGCGGTGAGCTGCCGGGCGTGGTCAAGGCGAGCTGGTAGGACAGAAGAATAACACTCGGCTGGACGAACGGCGGGCGCGATCAACAGCGGGACCAACAGAAGAAGCGGATTTCAGGTAAAAGATGTCGCAAACCGACCCGATCGCAGAGATGCTCACCCGGATCCGCAACGCGATCCACGCGCGTTATAACGAAGTCGAGCTTTCCCACTCGCGCCTGCGCGAAGCCGTCGCCCGCGTGCTCGCCGCCGAGGGCTTTCTGGAAGCCGTCGACAGCGAGGGTGAGGGTTACAAACGCAAACTGAAGCTCAAGATTCGCTATGCGCAAAAGCGCGAGACACGCGAACCCGTAATCCGCGGCCTGCAGCGGGTCAGCAAGCCGAGCCTCAGGGTCTACTCGGGCGCCGACCGGATGCCGCGCGCGGCGGGCGGGATGGGGATGCATGTGGTTTCGACGCCGCTCGGCGTGATGACTGACCGTGAAGCGCGGCGCAAGAAGGTCGGCGGCGAGATCATGCTGAGGGTCTGGTAGGCCCGCTTAGACGGAAAAAGATCGGTTAGACGAGAAGAGATCGATAGAGCAGGATCGACCAGGCACGATCGCAAAATAGAAGATCGATAAAGATTGATTGGTAAGAGACGATGTCGCGGATAGGAAGGATGCCGGTGCAACTCGACAAGGGCGTCAAGGCGGCGCTGAGCGGCGCGACACTTAAGCTCGAGGGTCCCAAGGGCAAGCTCGAGCTGCAGATTCCCGAGGGTTTTACCCCGGAGATCAGCGACTCGGTGATCACGATCAAGCGGCCCGGCGACAGCCAGCAACAGCGCTCGACTCACGGACTGACCCGCAAGCTGGTCGCGAACATGGCGACCGGCGTGAGCAAGGGGTTTACGCGGGTGCTGGAGATAAATGGCGTCGGCTACCGCGCCGAGGTACGTGGAGCGCAGATTAACTTCACGCTCGGCTACTCGCATCCCATCGTCTACCAGTTGCCGCCCGGCGTGACGGCCAAGGTCGAGCGTCAGGTGCTGATCACTTTAGAGGGCGCGGACCTGCAGTTGCTGGGTACGGTGGCGGCTCAGATTCGCGAGTTACGGCCGCCGGAGCCTTACAAAGGCAAGGGTATCAAGTACGCCGGCGAAACCATCAGGCGCAAGGCCGGCAAGGCCGCGGCGGGCGCCAGCGCCAGCTAAAGAAGGCGGGACGGTTTATCGCGATGGCATTCGATCGGGTCGAAAAACGCAAGCTTCGCCAGCGGCGGGTGCGGCGCGAGGTGCGCGGCAGCGATGCGCGGCCGCGGCTCTCGGTCTACCGGTCATTGAATCATATCTACGTCCAGGTCATCTCGGATGAGTCCGGGAAGACGCTGGCGGCAGTTGGAACCGTCGGCGGCGAACTGGCTGCGGCGGTCAAGGGCAAGCGCGGCGTCGAAGCGGCCAAGATCGTCGGCCAGACGATCGCGCAGCGCTGCAAGGAAAAGGGTATCACCCAGGTGGTGTTCGATCGTAACGGCTTTCTCTATCACGGCAAGATGAAGGCCCTGGCGGACGCGGCTCGCGAGGGCGGGCTCACGTTCTGAGCGCGAAGAGGACGAAACTCGATGGCGCAACGGATAGACCCGCAGGGACTCGAGATCAAGGAGAAGGTGGTCCATATCAACCGCGTGGCCAAGGTCGTCAAGGGCGGCCGGCGTTTCAGCTTCAGCGCGCTGGTGGTGGTGGGCGATCAGAACGGCCTGGTCGGCTTCGGACTCGGCAAGGCAAATGAGGTGCCCGAGGCGATTCGTAAGGGTGTCGAGCGGGCCAAGAAAAGCCTGGTGCGGGTGCCGCTGCGCGCCGGCACGATCCCTCATGCGGTCGTCGGCCATTTCGGAGCGGGTAAGGTGGTCCTGAAACCGGCCTCGGAGGGAACCGGGGTCATCGCCGCCGGCGGAGTGCGCGCGGTGGTCGAGCTGGCCGGGATCAGGAACATCCTGACCAAGCGGCTCGGTTCGTCGAATCCGCATAACCTGGTCAAGGCGACCCTCGAAGCGCTGACCGGGTTGATGATGCCTGAGGAAATAATCAATCTGCGACGGCATACGAATGGTGAACCGGCGGCGGCTTAAGTCGCGAGCAGCCAAGGCCGCGAGAAGTTAGGGCAAGAAGCTAAGAAAAAGATGGCCGACAAGATTCGTATCAAGCTGGTCCACAGTCCGATCGGCACCACCCAGCGTGTGCGCCAGACCCTCAAAGGACTCGGACTTGGAAAGGTCGGCAGCGAGCGGCAGGTCGAGCGCAGCGCGGCGATCGACGGGATGCTTCGCCGGGTTTCTCATTTGGTCGAAATCCAAAACTGAGGGCCGGCGATTAGCAATAGGAATCAGCCAGGTCGACGACAGGATAATCATGGATCTGAGTGATCTGAGGCCGCCACCGGGTGCAACCCGGCGAGCCCGGCGAATCGGACGCGGAATCGGGTCGGGTTCGGGCAAAACCTCGGGCCGCGGGCATAAGGGCCGTGGCTCACGATCGGGCGGTAACACGCCGCCTGGTTACGAGGGCGGGCAGATGCCGTTGCAGCGGCGGGTGCCGAAGCGTGGCTTTCGCCGGCTGCTGCGCAACGCCGCCTTGCGCGACGCTTTCGCCACGGTCAATCTCGGGCGGCTGAAGGATTTCGCCGAAGATCAGAAGATCGATCCGGCGACGCTCGCTGAGCGGGGAATTATCCGCGGCGGGCGTAAACTTAAAATCCTCGGCGACGGCGAGCTGACTGCTAAGCTGACCATCCGCGCCCACGCCTTCTCGGCCGCGGCGCGCGAGAAGATCGCGCGGGCCGGCGGGGTCGCGGAAGTAATCGGAGAAGAAGCACAGGACTGAGTGTGCGTGCAGGACTGAATGCTTGAAGGATTTTCAAACGCCTCGCGCATCCCGGAGCTGCGCCGCCGGCTGCTGTTCACGGCTGCGATGCTGGTGGTGTTTCGGGTCGGCGTAGCGATACCCACCCCGGGTATTGATGGACAGGCGCTAGCGGCATTCTTTGATGCAGCCTCGAGCACACTGTTCGGCTGGGTCAACCTGTTCTCGGGCGGAGCGCTGGAGCGCTTTTCGATCTTCGCGCTCGGGATCATGCCCTATATCTCGGTCGCGATTATCCTCGACCTGCTCAAAGTCGCCTCACCCTACCTCGACGAGCTTTACAAGGAAGGCGAAGCGGGAAGGCGCAAGATAACCCAGTATACGCGTTACTTCACGGTGCTTCTGGCGGTTGTGCAGGGCTACATGATCGCCTTTTCGCTCGAACACATTTCCGCTCCTGGCGGCGGTTCGGTGGTCTACAATCCGGGCATCGCGTTCCGACTGATGACCGTGATTACGGTCACTGCGGGCACGATGTTTGTGATGTGGATCGGCGAGCAGATAACCGAGCGTGGAATCGGCAACGGTATCTCGCTGATTATCATGGCCGGTATCGTGGCACGCCTGCCGGGAGCGATCGGGACCACCTTCCAGTTCGTGCGCGAGGGTGAGATGAGCATCTTCGTGCTGATCATGATCCTGGCGTTGGCGCTCGCAGTGACCGCGGGAATCGTCTATGTCGAGACCGCGCAGCGCCGGATTCCAGTCCAGTACGCGCGTCGGGTAGTCGGACGGCGAGTCTATGGCGGGCAAAGTTCCCATCTGCCGTTAAAGATCAATACCTCTGGGGTTATCCCGCCGATCTTCGCATCCTCGATCCTGGTTTTCCCGGCGACGGTGGCGACCTTCGTCCCGGCGCTCAAAGATTGGGCGGCATATCTGACACCAGGCGGCTTCTACTACGACATCGTCTACATCGCGCTGATTATCTTTTTCTGCTATTTTTATACAGCGGTTACCTTTAATCCGGTCGACGTCGCTGACAATCTCAAGAAGTATGGCGGTTTCATCCCGGGAATCAGGCCCGGGCGTTATACCGCGGAATATATCGATCGTGTCCTGTCGCGAATCACGCTCGGCGGCGCCATCTACGTGAGCGCGGTCTGTATCCTGCCGACCATCCTGATTCAGCGCTTCAACGTGCCATTCTACTTCGGCGGCACGGCGTTGCTGATCGTGGTGGGCGTCGCGCTCGACACGGTGGCTCAGATCGAAACTCATCTGCTGACCCGTAATTACGAGGGTTTCATGCGGCGCGGCAGAGTTAAATCGCGGCGGGGAGCGTAGGCGATGCGGCTGGTATTGGTGGGCCCGCCGGGGTCCGGCAAAGGCACGCAGGCCCGGATGCTCCAGGACAAGCTGGGCGTGCCGCAGATCGCCAGTGGCGACCTGTTACGCACCGCGGTGCACGATCGCTCGGTGCCGGGGCTCGACGCCAAACGCCTGATGGACCGGGGCGCGTTGGTTCCGGACGAAGTGGTGTTGAAACTTATCGCCGAGCGCTTGCGCAAGCCCGATGTGCGCGACGGCTTTATCCTCGACGGCTTTCCGCGCAATCGGGCCCAGGCCGAGGCCTTGGCCAAAATGATGGAGAATGGCGGCGCGCTGGACCGCGTAATCGCGTTGAATGTGCCGGACGAAGAAATTATCAAGCGGATCTCCGGACGGCGCACCTGCCGCAACTGCGGTGAGATGTATCATCTGGTGTTCGATCCGCCGACAAATATCGGCCACTGCAATAAGTGCAACGGCGAACTTTATCAGCGCGACGATGATTCCGAAGATACCGTCCGTAATCGGCTGCAAGTCTACGCGGCGGCAACCCGCCCGCTGCTCGAATTTTATGAGCGCCAGGGGTTGCTCCGGCGTGTCGATGGTATCGGACGTCTCGAAGAGGTCGAGAAGCGGATTCTCAAGGAGCTTGGGGCCGGCGCGAAAACGCCCGGGGCCAAGGACGGGCCGCAGGCATGATCGTGCTCAAGAGCCCTGAAGAGATCGCCGTGATGCGCAAGGCGAGCCGCATCGTAGCCGAAGTCCTCGAAGAGGTCGTGGCGGCGGTGCGCCCCGGCGTCACCACGGACGAGCTTGACCGGCTGGCCGAGAAGCTCACCCTGCAGAAGGGCGCCCGGCCGGCCTTCAAGGGCTATAAGCCGCACGATGTGGTCTATCCCAAGAGCCTTTGCGTATCGATTAATCACGAGATCGTCCACGGCATCCCGTCCGGCCGCAAGCTCAAGCCGGGCGATATAGTGGGCCTTGATTACGGTGTGGTCTACCAGGGATTCTTCGGTGACGCGGCGCGCACTGTGCCGGTCGGCGAGGTTTCGGAACGCGCGCTGCGACTGATGCGGGTGACGCGCGAGGCGCTTTATGCGGGTATCAGGCAGGCCCGGGTCGGCAACCGGATCGGCGATATAGGGCGGGCCGTGCAGCAGGTCGCCGAACAGGCCGGCTACGCGGTAGTCGAGGACTTTGCCGGCCACGGCATCGGGCGCCGCCTGCATGAGGAGCCCCAGGTGCCAAACTATTTCAGGCCCGGGATGCCGAATGCGCGGCTTCAGGAAGGGATGGCGCTCGCGATCGAGCCGATGGTCAACGAGGGCACGGCGGAACTCGAGATACTCGATGACGGCTGGACGGCAGTCACTGCCGACGGCAAGCTCTCGGCGCATTTCGAGCATTCGATCGTCATTACCGCCGAGGGGCCGGAAATTTTGAGCGAGCTGTGAGATGTCGAAGAGCGACGCGATAGAGGTGCAGGGTACGGTGCTCGAGGCGCTGCCCAATGCGATGTTCCGCGTGACGCTGGAAAACGGCCATCGCGTGCTGGCCCATATCTCGGGCAAGATGCGGATGCATTACATCAAGATCCTGCCCGGCGACAAAGTCACGGTTGAACTGTCGCCCTATGATCTGAGCCGCGGTCGGATAACCTATCGGATGCGATGAGCCGGAGCAGGGTGGGCCGGAGGAAGTTGAATTAGGACGATTGGATCGGAACGGTTGTAGCGATGAAAGTACGGGCCTCGGTTAAAAAGATTTGCAAGAATTGCAAGGTTGTGCGCCGCCAGGGCGTGGTGCGCATTCTATGCTCGAATCCCAGGCATAAGCAGCGCCAGGGCTAACTGAGAGGAAGTCGTATGGCACGTGTGGCCGGAGTTGAACTGCCGCGAAACAAGCGGATGGAGATCGCGCTCACCTATATCTACGGGATTGGGCGCTCCGGGGCGCGCAAGATTCTGGATACGGCCAAGGTCGATCCGGGCCGCAACAGCGACGACCTGACGGCCGAAGAGCAGGTGCGGATCCGCCAGGTCATCGACCAGGATCATAAGGTCGAGGGCGATCTCCGGCGCGAGGTGCAGCAATCGATCAAACGCCTGATGGACCTGGGATGTTACCGCGGGATCCGCCACCGGCGCGGATTGCCGGTGCGCGGACAGCGGACGCATACCAATGCCCGCACGCGCAAGGGGCCGCGCAAGGTAGTGGCCGGCAAGAAGCAGGCGCCATCCAAGGGCTAGCGGGGATGTTTGTCATTAAAAGTTTAGACCGAGGCGAGCGAGCATAACTGATGGCTGAAGAGACCAAGGAACCGAAAGAACCGAAAGCTGCACCCCGCGCAGGCGCGGCCGGTGGAACCTCCGCAGGGACGGCTGCCGAAGGTGCTGCAGGCGGTGCGGCAGCGCCGGCACCGCGCCGGCGACGGGTTCGGCGCAGCGTTCCCGAAGGGGTCGCACATATCCACGCGACCTTCAATAACACCATCGTGAGTATCACCGATCCGCAGGGAATGGTGGTCGGATGGGCGAGCGCCGGCTCGGTCGGTTTTAAGGGTTCGCGCAAGGGCACCCCGTTTGCTGCCCAGATGGCGGCGGAAGCGGCAGCCCGCAAGGTTTCGGAAGTCGGGATGCGCACGGTGATCGCTTTCGTCAAGGGACCCGGCGGCGGCCGCGAATCGGCGGTGCGCGCCTTACAGGCAGCCGGTCTCAACGTGAGTTCAATCAAGGACGTAACCCCTATACCGCACAACGGCTGTCGTCCACCCAAGCGGCGCCGGGTCTGAGCGGCGGAGGCTAAGGCAACACGTGGCAAGAAATCTGGGTCCCGTATGCCGGCTTTGCCGGCGCGAAGGCTTGAAGCTCTTCTTGAAGGGCGAGCGATGCTATACTGATAAGTGCGCGATAGAACGGCGCAATTACCCGCCCGGCGCTCACGGCCAGGCGCGGACGCGCTTTTCTGAGTTCTCGGTTCGGCTACGCGAAAAGCAGAAGGTCAAACGTATCTATCGAATGCTCGAGAAGCAGTTCGCAGGCTACTTCGATAGTGCCGAGCGGATGCCCGGGATCACCGGCGAGAATCTGCTGGTGATGCTGGAGCGGCGGCTCGACAACGTGGTCTACCGGCTCGGTTTCGCCAGCTCGGCGTCGCAGGCGCGGCAGCTGGTGCGCCACGGCCATATCGAGATCGACGGCAAGGTGGTGACGATCCCGTCGTATCTGGTGGCCGTCAGCCAGGTAGTGAGCATCACCGAGAAAAGCCGGCAGAAGAAAGTGATCGTCGAAGCGATCGAGCTTTCGCAGCGGCGTGGATTGCCGGTCTGGATCGCGCTCGAGCGCGAACAGTTCCGCGGCTCCCTGAAAGCGCTGCCGACACGCGGCGATCTGACGATGCCGATCAGCGAGAAACTGATCGTCGAACATTATTCAAGGTAAGTTTTGTGGGGGTTTGTTGTAAGGAGTTGAAAAATTCATCCGTTAAGAGCGGCGACAAATATGCAGACTGATTGGCGCGATCTGATCAAACCCAAGACCGTCGAGTTCGACGAAAAGGAAGTTACCCCGAGCTATGGGCGCTTCTTCGCCGAGCCGCTGGAACGCGGATACGGAATCACCGTCGGCAACACGCTCCGCCGTATTCTGCTCGCATCCCTGCCGGGGTTTGCGATCACCGCGGTTCGAATCAAGGGCGTGCTCCACGAGTTCTCGACCCTGCCCGGGGTCAAGGAAGATATCACCGATATCGTGCTCAACCTCAAGGAAGTGCGCCTCCAGCTCCATGACGGCGACGAACTCACCGCGGCACTGCAGGCCAAGGGCGAAGCGGTGGTGACGGCGCGCGATATCAGCGGCGGGCCCAACCTCGAAGTACTGACTCCCGATCAGCACATCGCGACCCTCGACAAGGGCGGCGACCTCGACATGGAGTTGGTGATCAGGCGCGGACGGGGTTACGTACCGGCCGAGCGCGGCAGCGAAGACGAGCCTATCGGTACTATCCGGCTCGACTCGATCTTTTCGCCGATTCGCAAGGTCAACTTTACCGTTACTAACGCCCGCGTCGGCCAGCGTACCGACTATGACCGGCTGGTGCTCGAAATCTGGACTGACGGCTCGATCTCGCCGCGCGATGCCCTGACTTACGCCGCCCGCGTGGCGCGCGACCAGATGTCGATTTTTGCCGGTATGGAAGAAGGCGTCGAGCTGCCTGCCGCCGCAAACGGCGCTGAGAGCCGCCCGGCGCTCAACGAAGCGCTGTTCAAGCCGGTCGCCGAGCTGCCGGTCTCAGTGCGGGCCTTCAATGGCCTGCAGAACGCGGACATCAAGTATGTCGGGGAGCTCGTGCAACGCAGCGAGCAGGACATGCTGAAGATCAAGAACTTTGGCCGCAAGTCGCTCAACGAGATCAAGGAAGTTTTGACTGACATGGCGCTTTCGCTCGGGATGCGGCTCGACGGTCTGCCCTCGCGTGCCGAACTCGATCGGCTGTGGGAAGAACAGGAGCGGCGCGAGTCGCCCTAAGCGGCGCCGGGGACCAGCGATGCGTCATCAAAATCAGGGCCGCAAGCTCAACCGCACCTCCGCCCATCGCAAGGCGTTGTTTCGTAACCTGGTGCTGAGCTTGATCCGTCACGAGCGTATCCGGACTACTGACGCCAAGGCCAAGGAGTTGCGGCGGTTCGCCGACCGTATGGTTACGCTCGGCAAGCGCGGCGATCTGAGCGCGCGGCGGCTAGCGTTCGACTTCATCCGTTCGCGTGACGCGGTCAAGAAGCTGTTCGATGAAATTGCGCCGCGCTTCAAGGATCGCGCGGGCGGCTATACGCGCGTGATCAAGTTCGGCTTTCGCCGCGGCGATGCCGCCCCAATCTCAGTGGTCGAATTTACGGGCGACGTAGAGCAGAAGCAGGGCAAGAAGCCGCACCGAAAGGCGCCGGCGCGGCCCGAGCGCGAGACGCGTCAGGCGCGCGCCGCGGCGGGTTAGCCGCTGATCGATCGCGTCCGCCCGGATACCGAGCCAGGACGAATTATGATCGCCTGCATCATCGACTATTACGTGCGCGAAGGGCGCGAAGAGCAACATCTGAGCGCGCTGGCGCCGCTGCTCGACAAGGTCAAGAAGGTCCCGGGCTTTATCTCGAAGAGTTCCTTCGAAAGTCCCGCGCGTGACGGCGGATGGTTCACGGTCTCGTATTGGGAGAGCCCCGCCGCGCTGCAGGCCTGGACTGCCGACCCGGACCATCGGCGTGCGATGGCGCTGGGCAAGCAGGAGATCTTTTCCTCCTTCCGCATCCTGATCGCGGATGTCGAGCGTGACTATTCCTGGCGAGTCGGGGAGCCCTGAGGCGCTGTCCGGTTCTGCCGCCGTTTCCGGTCTGATACAATCAGTTCAGCGCGTCTCGCGCGGATATCTATGACAAACGATTTGGTTCGGCCCGAAAAGTTTTTCGCCAACCGCTTCGGGATGAGCGACTCGATCTTCGAGCGCGTGATCGGTAGCGCTCTGGAACGGCGGGCGGATTATGTCGATCTGTACTTCGAGTACCGCAACGCCGAGAGCGTGAGTCTCGAAGAGTCGATCGTCAAGCATACCAGCAAGAGCGTGAGCCACGGCGTGGGCGTGCGGGTTTGCGCCGAGGATCGCACCGGCTACGCCTATTCGGACGAGGTCACGATCGATCGGATGCGCCTCGCGGCCGAGGCCGCCCGCGCTATCGCCGATCAGCGGGGTGAGCGGACCACGCCGGTCCGAATCGGTGCGCCGGTTGCGCGTCATGCGCTCTATGAGCTCGAAAGCACGCCGCTCGAGGTGCCGCTCGAGGAGCGGGCGCGCCTGCTGAGCGAGATCGATCGCGTGGCGCGCGAGTTCGACTCGCGAATCGTCAACGTGATGGCGTCATTTGCAGCCGAGCAGAAAATCGTGATGGTGGTGAACAGCGACGGGCAGATCGCAGCCGACCTGCAGCCGCTCTGCCGCCTGAACGTCACCGTGATCGCCGATGACGGCAAGAACCGCCAGGTTGGATCGTACGGCGGCGGCGGGCGCGTCGAGTATCGACATTTTATCGAGAGCGAGCGCTGGCGCGAGTTCACGCTGAATGCCGCCCGACAGGCGATCGTAAACCTTGATGCGATCGATGCGCCGGCGGGCGAGATGATCGTGGTGCTGGGGCCGGGATGGCCGGGAATCCTGCTGCACGAAGCAATCGGGCACGGCCTCGAGGGCGACTTCAACCGCAAGGGCACTTCGGCTTTCGCCGGGCGCATCGGCGAGCAGGTCGCGAGCCCGCTATGCACGGTGGTCGACGACGGCACGATCGCCAACCGGCGGGGAAGCCTCAACGTCGATGACGAGGGCACCCCGAGCTCGCGCACCGTATTGATCGAAAAGGGTGTGCTGCGCGGCTACCTGCAGGATCGGCTTAACGCCCGACTGATGAAGATGGCGCCGACCGGCAACGGGCGGCGCGAAAGCTTTGCCCATGCGCCGATGCCCCGAATGACCAACACCTTCATGCTGCCCGGAGAATCAACGGCCGAGGAGATCATCAAATCGGTCAGCCACGGCCTCTATGCAGTCAGCTTCGGCGGCGGCCAGGTCGACATCACCAACGGCAAGTTCGTGTTCTCGGCCTCTGAGGCCTACCTGATCGAGGACGGCAAGGCGACGCGCCCGGTCAAAGGCGCAACGCTAATCGGCAACGGTCCCGACGTGCTTACGCGGGTCACGATGGTCGGCAACGATCTCGCGCTCGATCCCGGCGTCGGCACTTGCGGCAAGGACGGACAATCGGTGCCGGTGGGCGTCGGGCTGCCGACTACCCGAATCGACGGCCTTACCGTCGGCGGAACTCGCGCGTAGGGAGCGGCAGGATGAGCAGGCTCGATCCGGCACTCACGCAATGGGTGCTCGATGAAGCGCGGCGTGCGGGCGCGACTGCAACTGAAGTCCTGTTCGTCAGTGGCGAGTCGCTCGAAGCCGGCGTGCGGCTGGGTGAAATTGAGAAGCTCAAGAGCTCGCGCGAGCGGCGGCTGGGAATCCGCACCTTCGTCGATAAATCGTCCGCTACTGCCTCGACCGCCGAGATCGATCGCGATGCCCTCAAGGCGTTTATTGCCGATACCGTGCGCCTGGCGCGGCTCACGGCGCCGGACCCGTTCTCGGGGCTGCCCGAAGCGGCGCTGCATCCACGTCATTTGAACGAACTCGAACTGACTGATACCAAGCACGGCATCATCGATGCCGACCGGGCGCTCGATATCGCGCGGCGCGCCGAGCGGACTGCGCTCAAGCTCGACCCGCGCATCAAAAATTCCGAGGGCGCGAGCTTCGACTCGGGCCTCTACGAGATCCGGTTTGCAAACAGCCAGGGTTTCTCCGGCGAGTATGGCGGGACTTCATATAGCCTGGCGGTTGCCCCGATCGCCGAGAGCGACGGCGCGATGCAGCAGGGCTACTGGTACACGACCAGCCGCCAGTTCGAGAAGCTCGAGCAAGCGGAGTTGGTCGGGAAGATTTCCGCCGAACGCGCGCTCAAGCGGCTTGGCGCCCGCAAGGTCAAGACCGTACGCGCGCCGGTGGTTTTCGAGCCGGACCGAGCCGCGAGCCTGATCCGCGCGCTGGCCGGGGCGGCGTCGGGTCCATCGCTGTACAAGGGAGCATCGTTCCTGGTTAATCGACTCGGCACCGAGGTGGCCGCGCCCGGGGTCACGATTATCGACGACGGCACGATGCTCGGTGGATTGGGCTCCAAGCCGTTTGACGGTGAGGGCTTGCTGACCACGCGCAAAGCAGTGGTCGAGGCCGGGGTGCTAAAGACCTACCTGCTCGATAGTTATTCCGCGCGCAAGCTCAAGCTCAAGGCAACCGGCAACGCGGCGCGCTCGGTCGGCGATGCGCCGACAGTGAGTCCGACCAATCTTTATCTGGAACCCGGCCGCTATTCGCCCGAAGAGATCATCGGCTCGGTTCGCGAAGGGCTCTACGTGACTGAATTGATCGGCTTCGGCGTCAATAGCGTAACCGGCGACTATTCACGCGGCGCGAGCGGCATCTGGATCGAGAACGGGCAGCTCACCTATCCGGTCCAGGAGATCACGATCGCCGGAAATCTGAAAGACATGTTCATGGCGATCGAGATGATCGGCAACGACCTGGTATGGCGATCGTCGACCGTCGCACCGACGATCAAGATTGCCGAGATGATGATCGCCGGCGCGTGAACGCTGCCGCCGCGAGCGAATCAGCTTCGCGCGAAGAGCCCGCGGATCGAGTTCAGAATCCAACGGAAGAAATTGATCACGATTCCTTGGCGCGCCACTGTGCCGGCCGCCTCGGCCTTTAACTCGGCTCCCGCGGCCGCAAAAAACTGGCCCATCAGCATCTTGGCGGCGCTGTCGATCACGCGCTGGCCGACCTGCACCAGCGGACCGCCGAGCTGGATGTCGCCGGCGTACTTGACGCTGGTTTCAGCATTGCCCTTGGGGAGCAGGTCGAGCGTGCCCGAGCCGCGCATAAAGCCCTGCTTGCCCTTGCCGTCGACCACCATTTTGTAATGCTCGGGCGCGCGGATGTCCTCGAGTTTCAGCTTCCCGCTATAAGAGCCTTTGACCGCGGCAATACCGATGTTGATGGTTCCGGCGTATTCGTTGGGCCCGAGAATTTCCAGTTTTTCGAGCCCGGGTATCAGTTTTGAAAGGCGCTCGGGATCATTGAACAACGCCCAAACGCGGTCCCGGTTGCCGGGCAGGATCTGCTCTCCTACAAGTTTCATTCGTAGTTTGGGAACTCCTGGTTCAGGTCTTGATAGGCTCGATAGCTTGCTGAATCGCGCGACGGGTGTAGACGCGCGCCAACTCCGAGCGAAACTCGGCCGAGGCGTGGATGTCGCCGAGGGCGTCGATACCATCGGCGGCGTGAGACGCCGCCTGGGCGATAGTTGCGGCCTCGAGTTTCTTACCCACCAAGGCGGACTCTACCGCTGCCGGTCGAAAGGCTTTCGGACCGAGCCCGGTGATGCCGACCCGGGCGCGCTCGCAATTGCCCTTTGCATCGAGCGTTATCAGCGCTGCCACCCCGACCACGGCGAATCCCGAAGCGGGCTGGCGATGTTTCAGATAGGCATAGCCGCTGCGTGCCGGCTGGGGCGTAAAACTGACGCTGGTGAGAATCTCGCCAGGGTTGATCGCAGTGGTCATGAGATCGATGAAAAAGTCCTGCGCCTTCACCGTCCGCGCGCCGGAACCGCCCTCCAGCTTGATCTCGCCTTCGAGCGCGAGCACGGCGGCTGGATAGTCAGCCGCGGGATCGGAATGCGCCAGGCTCCCGCCCAGTGTGCCGCGATTGCGGACCTGGATATCGCCGATCGCCGCCGCGCAATTCGCCAGCAGGCCGAGTTTGTCGCGCACCAGTTTTGAGCTCGCGACCTGATCGTGAATAGTTGCGCCGCCGATCACGATTTTGCCGCTTTCTTCGCGGATGCCGGAAAGGTCGGCGATCGCGCCGATATCCACGAGATGCGATGGTTGGGCGAGCCGCATCTTCATCATTGGCAGTAAGCTGTGGCCGCCGGAAAGCAGCTTGGCGTCGTCGCCGAATTGCTGAAGCATGCCAAGCGCCTCTTTGACCGAGGATGCGCGATGATACTCGAATGATGCTGGAAACATTGCTCTAAGCCTTCCTTGCCGATTTGATTGCGCGCCACAGCCGTTCCGGCTTCAGCGGCATGTCCAGATTCTTGATGCCCAAGGGTTTCAGCGCGTCGAGCACCGCATTGACGACGCACGGGGTTGAGCCGATCGTCCCGGCCTCGCCAACTCCCTTCACCCCCAGTGGATTAACCGGCGACGGCGTCACGGTGCTGTCGAGCTCGTAAAATGGCAGCATCCCGGCCCTCGGCACCGCGTAGTCCATCAGGGTTGCCGTCAGCAACTGGCCGTTCTCGTCGTAGAGGACCTCCTCGTAGAGCGCCTGCGCGATACCCTGGGCGATTCCGCCATGCACCTGCCCCTCGACCAGCAATGGATTGATCACTCGCCCGCAATCATCGACCGCGACGTAACGCAGGAACTTGACCACGCCGGTGTCGGCATCGACCTCGACCACGCAGGCGTGGGTACCGAAGGGGAACGTACAGGCCGTTGGTTCGAAGGAGGCGCTTTCGTTGAGACCCGGCTCGACACCCGGAATCGTCACCTTGTAGCCGTATGCGCCGTCGACCACCTTTTGCATCGGGATCGATTTCGTCAAATCGCTCGCCAGCGCCATGGTGCCTTGATGAAAGACGATCTGCTCGGGCGGCACCTCCATCATGCTGGAGGCGATTTTCTTCATCTTGGTCTGCAGCTTTTGCGTCGCCATCAAGAGCGCCGTGCCACCGACCGAG
>DATJRJ010000188.1:0-26200 GCA_035504735.1 Binataceae bacterium (SeqCode) | reverse complement strand
CGGACGAGCGGGTCCGCGAATTGGCGAGGAATTGGATTCATAAAAACTTTCCGGACGTAGATCTTCGTGAGACACGAGTGTAGCCGAGGTCAAATGTATGAGTAGGTTTGAGGATTTTCTGATGGACGTTCCGCGTCTCCTTCGTAAGGATGCAGTCTGGGAGAGCGGCCAACCCATCCCAGGTCTCGACCCGGTCGAGTGGCGGTCCGATATCTACGGAAGCCCGATGCGCTACTGCGATTACGGTCAGACGACGAGCTTTGGATGGGAAATAGATCACATTGATCCCGATGGCCCAGATGATCTGCGGAATCTCCAGCCTCTTAATTGGCTAAACAACAGAAAAAAGAGCGACCGTCTACCATCGCTTCTTGAGGTCGCAATGTTACTGAAGGGGCGGTGAGGATTGCGACGACGTTCGTGAGGAGGCGGAACGATGCGCACGGTGGATTGTCCGAAATGTCATTCACCATCGACCGGCAACCTGCTGCGCGTGATCCCGAGACTGAAGGCGGTATGGCGGCTCTATCGAGGCTTCTGTCCGAGTCATGGTTTGTTCACGTTTCGCGAGGTGGTGCCGAAAAATTGAAGTAAGCGGGCGGATGGCCCGCTCGGTTTGAAGGGGTGGCGGCGGTCGGGGGTGCCCCGGAGGAATGAGAAGGCGGTGGTGGTCGTAAGAGTTTCACGCGGGCGATGAGGAGAGGTAGTGGGGTGAACGCGTGGGCGGCGGTGCGAATTCCTCCGGGGCCTTTTTTGGTCTGGTATGCACAGGATGGCCCCGCATCTCGCGGGGCTATAGCTGGGCGACGATGCTGACATCTCCAGTGGTCTCTCCCAGGCCGATCATGAAGTTTGACGGCTAGCGGGCGCCAGTCCGCTCATCGATGTGGCGGTGGGGCAGGCGGAGGCTGAGGCGGCGGGGGGCCGGGAGCAATCCCGGCCCCTCATTTTATCTGTGAGGAAGTGACCAGTGGCCTCGATTCTCGACCAGATCGACACCCTCGTGATCGTCATGATGGAGAACCGTTCGTTCGACCATCTGCTGGGCCATCTGAGCCTGCCCGCGTTCGGAAGCCTGCCGCTCGATGGACTGCGCAACGATCAGGCCTGGCTCCAGGCCAACGCCAACCCCGGCCTGCCGCCGGACAATTTTATGTACGAGCAGGTGCCGCTGCACGAGTTGAACATCGCTGATTCAGGTCATGAACGTGCTGACGTGGCCGCGCAACTCGGACCGCGCCAGCCTAACGGCCGCTACCCGATGAAGGGCTTCGTGCAAAGCGCGCGCGGCGATTCGAACGTGATGGGCTACTACGACTCGACGGTGGTGCCGGTTCATGATTTCTTCGCGCGAAATTTCTGCCTCTGCGATAACTGGTTCGCGCCGCTGCCGGCGGGCACTCAGCCGAACCGGCTGATGGCCATGAGCGGGAGCTCGGAAATCGATGTCAATGTCAGCGATCCGCTCAAGTTCCCAGACCAGCAGCTCGCTTACGACTGGCTGTCGGCGCGCAAGGTGCCATGGCGCATCTATCACCAGGGATTCTTGCCATTCTTTTCGATGATGACGCGATGGTACGCGGAGCATGCGCTGAGCGATAATCTGCGCCGCTTCGACCAACTGAGTATCGACTTTAAGCTCGAGCCGGCGGCGACATTCCCGAAAGTGATATTCGTAGAACCGAAGTATACCGACGCGCCGCATGTCGGAGAGGGCAGCGACGACCATCGGCCGTCATCGGTGCTGGGTGGCCAGCATCTTCTGCTGGATACCTACAAGGCAATCACCTCGAGCAAGGCGCGATGGCTCAGAACCATGATGATTGTGACCTACGACGAGCACGGCGGCTTTTATGATCACGTACAGCCGCTGCCGATCGTAACCAGGGACCCGAAAGGCCGCTATCCGGATTTCGCCAGCACCGGTCCGCGCGTTCCCGGACTGGTTATTTCTCCATTTACCTCCGCGGCACGGATTTTTTCACGTTCCCTGGATCATACGTCCATACTCAAGTTGCTGGGACAGAAGTTCGGCGGTAATAGCTATTCATCGGAAGTGGATAATCGCAGTGGAGTGGGTAGTGTCACCGATGCGCTCGACCTGGCGATTGCGCGACAGGTAATTCCACCGCCGCCCGACGATAGCGTGATTCCAGCCGCGGCTCCCTATGTGCGGGGTTTCAAGTCGCAAACCGAAGACGTGCGAATGTTTCAGGAAGTCGTACATAAGGTCATCCAGGATCCGAAACAGGCGCATGCGCTGGCAACCAAATTTCCAGCGGATCGAAATTTTCTTGGAATTTGAATGGCGCGAGAAACGGGACTGGGGTGATGGGATGAGAGAGACGCTTCAATGTCCGGAGGAGGGATGCGAGCGCGAGATTGCAGCAGAATTGGTAGCCCCGTTAGGCAGCGCCGCGCTCCTGATGAGGTCCGACCGCGGCCGCTGCCCGATGCATGGCGAAGTCCGTCGTGTTCGACCCTAATGGTCGCGCGGTGACGATCAGGTGCCCGGCTTGCCGCGAGTGGGTCCGGGCTCGAGCAATCCGTCAGCGAGGGCGTGGAACTCGTCCCACGGGGCGTTCACGAAACTGTAGTTGCGTACGATGAACGATGCGCCGGCGTAAAATTTTTCGTATTGCAGATGGCGGCCGGCGAAT
Source organism: Binataceae bacterium (SeqCode) (assembly GCA_035504735.1). GTDB lineage: Bacteria > Desulfobacterota > Binatia > Binatales > Binataceae > JAJPIG01. The sequence goes on along the minus strand of DATJRJ010000188.1, from coordinate 23,540 downwards.
TCCGAGCCGACCAGATCCCAGGCCAGCTTAAAGAGCCGCATGCGGCGCTCCGCATCCATCTGCGGCGTGCTCCAATAGGTTTCGAACAGCTCGCGCATCGCGGGCGGTTCGATCACGGAGTCGTCGGCCGGCATCTGCATCACGCTGCCGCCGCATAGCTCGCGCAGGCTATCGATAATCGCCGAGTAGCCTTCCGTGCACCAGTTGAGCGCGGCGTACATGAAGCGGCGATTGAAGGTCATGTAGCCTGAGGGCCATGACTCGGCGGCATACAATTGGCCCGCAATCATCCCCTCCAGCGCCGCCTCGAGCGCTGCGAGCCGGCCCAGCGTTTCATGCACGGCCGGCACCTGGTCAGAGCCCGAGGACTGCGCGATGCGGCTCGCGACCCCGACGATCAAACGGAGCTTGGAGGCGAAGCGCACGTTGGACTGATGATTGCCGAAGGCGTGGGCGGGAGTTTCGGTGTAGATGCGCCGCGAGAGGATCGCGTCGTCGTGCACGAAGACGCGTTCCCACGGCACCTTGACCTCCTCGCACAGCACCATGCTGTCGGTCTCGTCGAAATGCGTGGTCAGCGGCGCATCGAAATCGTTGCGGGCGAAGCGCTCCAGCGGCTTGCGCGACCATAGGACCAGCCCCGGCGCATTGCACGGCACGGCGCAGGTGATCGATTCGCGGCGGAACTCGGCCGCCAGCGGCAGCACGTTGCCGATCCAGATTTCGTTGGCCAGGATGGCGCCGGTCGCGAGCATCTTCATACCGGAGATGACTACGCCGTCGTCTTCCTCTCGGACCACGCGCAGGGTCGGCACCGGGATATTTTTCTTTTGATAAAACTCGGGAGTGCGGGCGGCGGCCGGTGGCGTGACCGCATAGGCGGCATAGATGTCGCCCTCGCGCATGTGATGATAGTAGGCGACGATGTTCTCGGCGTACTTGCCGAACACTGCCGGATTCATCGCCATACCGGTGACGAAGCTGGCGACGTGATCGGGCGAGCGCCCAAGCATCCCGTAGGTCAGGTCGGCGATTTTGCGGTGCGCGCCGGTGCGCAGGGCGAGGTCGTCGCGGGTGCGCGCGCGCAGAAAGTAGGCGCTGTGGCGGCGGCCCTCTTCCTCGAAGGTCAAGCTCTCGCGATTTTCAGGCGCGGCTTTCAAATCATAGATCGATGCGACCGTGCGCGCCGCATTGCGAAACGCGGGATGGTTGGTGACGTCGGCGACCTGCTCGCTGCCGATAAAAACCCGGCGGCCGTCGCGCAGGCTTTCGAGATGTTCCGCGCCGCTTTTCAGCATCGCTACCTCTTGCCCCGCCGGCTCATTGCGAAACCGAATCCATCACGCGCCCGCTCGCGGCATCCGCGATGTCGAGCTCGACGGTCGCGGAGACGTTGTGGCTGCGCTTGGCGTCCTGCAGGCCGGCCTTGATGTGATCGAGAAATTTGGCGCGCATAAACGGCGGCATCGAATCCATCGGGAAGTTGTCCATCAGCACCGTCGCTTTCATCGGCGCTGACCACTGCAACGACTGGACCTTGGCGCCCGCGATCGGCAATCCGCGCATCATCTGATCGACTGCGTCGTGGAAATCGCCACCCGGCGCCGAGTTCATCGCCGCGGCTGGCGGGGGGACGCTGCCGGCTACGGGCGCGGCGGCGGCGACCGATACGCTCTCCATCACGGTGCCGCTGCCAGTATCGACCAGGTCCACCGCCAACGGCCCGGCGACGTGATAGGCGCCCATGTCGGCGCCCATCGACGATTTGAGATCGGCGAGGAACTTCGCGCGCACGAACGGCGGCATCGAATTCATCGGAAAGTCTTGCATCATCACCCGCGCGTGATTCTTCGCCGGCCACTGCACCATGGTCACTTTTTGTCCAGCGATCGGCAACGCGCGCACCATCTGCTCCACCGATCCCTGGAAGGTCGAGCCGGACGCCGGTGCGATACTCGAAGCCGCCGCACCGCCCCCGGCGCTGTCCATCGAGGCCAGCATCTGCTTGATCTCGCCGCGCGTCCGATCATCAGGCGCGAGCGCCAACGCCTGTGCAAAGCTGGCACGCGACGGCCCGTTCTGGTTCTCCTCGCCGTAAGCGACGCCGAGGTTGTAGTAGGCCTGGAAGAACTTTGGATTGGCGAGCAGGGCTTGCCTGTATTGCAACACGGCCTGATCGGGATTGCCGCTGGAGAGATACATCGTGCCGAGGTCGGTCAGCACATCGGCGTCGCCCGGCTTCTCTTTCAGATAATGCTCATAGGCCGCGATGGCCTGGTCGTAGTTGTGCAGATCGTAATTGATGTTGCCGACGCCGCGCAGCGCAGCCGGATTATCCGGGTTGAGCTTGAGCACGTGGGCGTAGGCGGTCAGCGCGCGGTCGGAGTAGGCCGGATCGAACATTGCGGCCCGGCTTTCGACGTCGCCAAGCTGGGTCCAAAGCGCCAGATCGTTGGGCTGGGCGTGCGCGCGCCGTTCAATGTTGTTGATGAAATCCACCGCGGTCTTGGGAATCTTGATGGCTGGATGGTTCGGCGGCATTGCGGAATTTCCCATTCCGCCCGAATCTGCCGTCGCGACCGCGCCGGCCTCTTTAGCGGCCGGGTTGTTACGCATGATCAGCGCCCCGGCGGCCAACCCGGCGATCAGTAATCCGGCTATGACAGCCAGGAAAGCCGATGAGAAGTGAGCCGGCGAAGGGGATGCAGGCGCCGACTCTGCGGGGGCCGGCGAGATCGCGGCGGGTACCAACGGCTCGCCGCATTCGACACAGAATTTGGCTCCGGTGACCAGCGCGGCGCCGCATTGTGGACAAAGGCGCATTCGAAAACTCCTATCCCACCTATCCTTGTCCGGCAACCTGCCGCCGACGTTCCGCTTGCTGACAGCAACGGCGCATGATGTAAGTTCGTTTGAAATTCGTCCAAGGAGGCATCCCGATGCTGCTCTATAATTCGTTCGGACCGAATCCGCGCGCGACGCGGATGTTCCTGCTTGAAAAGGCGTTGACGATTCCGCAGCGGGAAATGGATATCCAGCGGGGCGAGAACCGGCAGGCCGACTATCTGATGGCGAACCCGGCCGGACAATTGCCGGCGCTGACGCTCGATGACGGCCGCGTGATCGCGGAGACCGTCGCGATTTGGGAATACCTCGACGAGAAGCATCCCAAGCCGCCGCTGATCGGGAGTACCCCGGAGGACCGCGCTGAGACCCGGATGTGGCAACGCCGCGTCGAGCTCAACATCACGGAGAACCTCTATGCCGGCTTTCGCTTCGGCGAAGGTCTCGAGATGTTCAAGTCGCGTATCCTGGTGCGGCCCGAGGCGTCACAGGGACTGAAGGCCATCGCGCAGGACCGGATGGCGTGGCTCGACAAGCAGATCGCGGGACGCGACTATATTGTGCCGAACCGCTTCACGATCGCCGACATCATTCTCTATTGCGCGACTGATTTCGGCACCAGCGTGGGCCAGACGATCCCATCGTCGCTCGCGAATCTCACGGGCTGGTTCAAGCGGATCGATTCGCGTCCCAGCGCGAGCGCGAGCCTCCATCCGGCCTCCGCGCAGATCAAGGTCAAGGGCTGACGCCCGCAGGTCTGCATCCGCTGAGCGATTGGCGGATCCGATGGATGCGGAGCTGATAGAGCTGACGGGCAGGCTAACGGCGCTGGTCCGGGCGCAGGGCGGCGATCCGCATGCGATCGTGAGCGGTGTCGAGGCGCTGCCCGGTCATGCGGGAGTGAGCTATCGGTTCACGTGCGAGGGGGACGGCGCGGGCGAAGCCCGCGCCGTCCCCCTGGTGCTGCGGCTGGCAGCAGCGGATGCGCCGGCGGTGGGACCGAACGACGTGGTGCGGCAGGCGCGGATCATGGCGGCGATTGGCGGGACCGCAACGCCCAGCGGCGTCGCGGTCCCGCCAATCCGTTGGTACAGCGCCGATCCGCGCTGGTTCGGGCGGCCATTTTTCGTGGCCGGGTTCGTGACCGGCGACAAACCGGCGCTCGGTGGGCGCCGATTTACCGCCGACGAGATGCAGCGATGCAGTGCGGAGGTGGTCGCGACGGCCGCCGCACTGCATCGCTTGGATTGGCGCGCTTATGGCGGCGCGTTCGGCGAGCCGGTCGGTCTCGCGCGCGAGCTCGACCGGCTCGACCGGCTGCGCAATCGCCCGACGCTCGAACCGCAGTTGTTGGTCGGCGCGGCGGAACTCCGCGCTCGGCTGAGCGACTCAATGCCCCACCGGGTGCGCATCGGATGTGCGCATGGGGACGTTCAATGGTCCAACTGTTTGTTTCGCGGTGGACGGTTGGTGGCATTGATCGATTGGGAGCTGGCGCAGACCGGCGCGGTGCTGCTCGATCTCGGATGGCTGTGTATGTTTTCGGATCGCGAAAGCTGGGTGACGGACGATTTGTTGCCCGCCGTATGCCCGGCGCCCGATGAATTGATCGATCAATACGAGGCGGCGTCGCAAGCGGTGATCGATCGCCGCGAGATACGATGGTTTCGCGCGATGGCCGGTTATCGTTTCGGAGTGATCACGGCTTTCAACCTGATGCTGCATCGGCGCGGCAAACGTCACGATCCTATGTGGGAATCCATCGCGCTTTCCGGACCACGCTTGTTTGAGCGAGGGCTAGAACTTTTAGGCTGAGTTGGTCCCTGCCGTGCACGACCTATTTTCGTTCCCGGGCGCTGCGTAAGATACGGCTGTTTCCGGTGTCCGTCGGCAGGGACGGGAGGAACAGGCGGACCGGGAGGTGGAAGGATGGAAGAGCACGAGAACGGATTCAACCAAGCCGACGGATCCAACGGATCGCATAGATCTGACGAGCCCGGCGAAGCTCCCAGCAAATCGCGGCGCAAGCGAGTCCTGGTAAAGGATGTGACGTCGCGGGTCGAGGCGCTCGAGAATCGGCTGTCCGAAATCAGTGAAGAACTATTGAAGCTCGATCAGCGGATTCAGAAAATGGCCGATTCGATTGCCCAGGAGCAGGCCAATCGGGTCTGACTGATCGGCGTTATTCCAGCCGTGCGATGCGCGGCGCGCCGAGTAAGAATCGCGCGCCGCGCGCAAACCATTACAGCTCAGGGCGCGCTGCGGCGCCGCCCGCCAGTACCGTCGCGTTACCTTCTTCACCGAAGCTGAGCAGGAATTTCTCCTGCTTGTCGCCCAGATGCTTGCGAGTCGCCGCGGTCGGCACCGGATCCTGGAGGAACGGCTGCTCGGGCGTGCATGGATGCTGGTAGACCGAGAGCTCGAGCGTGATGCCGTTGGGGTCCTCGAAGTAGATCGACCGGCAGAAGGTGTGATCGATTTCTGACTTGATCTCGACGCCTTTCGCAATCAGATGGCGCTTGGCTTCGTCGAGCTCCGCGATGGTTCCGAGCGCGAACGCGATATGGTTGCCGGCGCCGAGCTTGGCGAAGTTAGGCGCCAGCTCATCCTTCGGACACCAGAAGAACGCCAGGCGGTCGCCATTGCCGATATCGAAAAAGTAGTGTTTCGCGCCGCCGAGGTCGCCCGGGACCGCGCCCGGAAACGGATCGGGGTCCGGTAGCTGCAGCGTAACGACCACCGGAAAATTCATCACCTCAGTATAGAAGCGCACCGTTTCATCCATGTCCCGCGACAGGAACGCCATGTGATGTACGCCTCGAGTTTTGATGGCCATCGTGCAGAACCTCCATATGTTCGTATAGCGAACAAGCGTCCGGATTATGAACCAAAATTAAGTCGCACGCAGGGCCCGTGTCAAGCGCAAGCCGCGGCCCAGGCTTCGCGCCCGATGCGGATTCGTGACGTTCAGCGGCTGGCGAGGATCTCTGCCAGGTGTCGAGTCTCGATCTCGCTGCCCTCGCGATGAAGCCCGCCGCTAATCTGCATCAGGCAGCCGCAATCGTTGGCCACCACCGTCTCGGCGCCGCTCTGGCGGATGCGCGCCAGCTTGTCAGTAAGCATCGCGGTCGAGATATGCGGGAACTTGACCGAGAACAGGCCGCCGAAACCGCAGCACTCCTCGGCATCGCGCAAATCGAAAATCCGGATACCATTGACCGCGCTCAGCAGCATGCGTGGCTCGTCGATCACATGTAACTCGCGCAACAGATGGCACGACGAGTGATAGGTCACCGCCCGCTCATAACGTGCGCCGATATATTTGACCTTGAGCACGTCGACCAGGAATTGCGAGAACTCGAAGACCCATGGGCGCAGCGCCGCGGCCTTGGCCAGCAGCCGGGGATGGTTCTCGAACAGATGCGGATAGAAATTGCGAATCATGCTGGCGCAGGATCCCGACGGCACGACCACCGGCATCCCCGGCGCGCAGGATTTGAGGAAACGGCGCGCGAGCACCAGCGCCTCATCGCGCAGCCCCTCGTTGAACGGCGCCTGCCCGCAGCAGAATGCGCGGCGTATCGGCCGCACATTGATGTGTAGTCCTTCGAGCACCGCGGCGGCCGCATTCGGTACCGCGGGGAAAAATTGCTCCGCGAGACAGGTGCCGAACAGCCGGACTTCAGACATCTTTGGGCCACAACAAGATTACGTGCAGTTGCTTGGGGCCATGCACGCCGACGACGATCAGCTTTTCGATGTCGGCGGTGCGGCTGGGGCCGGTGATGAACACCACCCGATGGTGTGCGATGGTTTCGGCGCCGAGCGCGCTGATCGCCGCGGCCGCGTCGGGCGCCAACCGATCCACCCGTACGATCGCGAGCAACGCCGGCGGCAGCAAGGTCAAGGCGCTGGGACGCGCCGCGGTCGCTGCCACCACGATGGTGCCGGTCGAAGCGATCGCGCAGTCGGCCTCGACGATACCGAGGTCGGCGCGCGCGATCCGCTCGATCGCAGCGCGGCGCTGGTCGTCGCCGGCCGGCCCGCATCGAATGATTTCGCGCCCGTGCTGCTCAAGCGAATTCGCGAGCGCCTCCGCATCGAATGAAACGCTCGCACCGATTGCAATCGACAGTACCCCGGTCTGGTCCGCCAGCTCGACCGCGCGTGCGGGAAGTTCCTCGGCCATGAGCGCGCCGGCAAAGTGGCCACCGACCGCCTCCAGCTCGCGCGCGAACGACGAAATCAACTCCGCGCTCTGCGCCGCCGATGCCACTCTCGGCGGAACCGGCGCTTCGTGATGATTCGCCGCGGCGGGCCGCGCCCGGCTTCCCAGCGCGGTTTTGACCGAGGCCATTATTCTGACAAAGGCGCCCATGTTCAGGTTGCCTGGGGTTTGGCCGCGGGTTTGTGCCGCGGCGCGGACTTGGGAGCGGGGAAGTCCCGGGTTCGAGTCCAGATGCTGAACGGCGGTGGCATCCATCGCAGATAGCCGTCGCGCGCGAATGGACGCACGATCGACGCCGCGATCCGGGAAACTATCCGGATAGTCCGCGGATGACCCGCCAGCCGCGCGAACCTCTTCACGGCGCGCCGGGCCCCGTTTGCCGCCCGCGGCCATTCGAGGCCATTTTGATTTTCTTTCCAGCGCAGATGGAGCAGCAGCTTGGGGATGTCGATCTTCACTGGGCAGATCTCGCGGCAGGCGCCGCATAACGTCGAAGCGAAGGGCAGGTAGCCTGCGCTGCCGCCGAAAAGACTAGGGCTCACGATCGATCCGATCGGACCTTGATAGGCGGTACCGTAGGCGTGGCCGCCGATTCGTCGGTAGACCGGACAGGCATTGAGGCAGGCGCCGCAGCGCAGGCAATGAAGCGCCTCGCGCATCACCGGATCGGCCAGCATCGCGCTGCGCCCGTTGTCGAGAACCACGACATGGATTTCGCGTGGCCCGTCGAGCTCGCCGGCACCGCGCGGGCGCGTGATGAAATTCGTATAGGTCGTGATTTTCTGCCCGGTGCCGGCGCGCGCCAGCACTTCGAGGAAATGGCTCAGGTCGGCGAGCCGCGGTATCACCTTCTCGATACCCATCACCGCGATGAAAGTATCGGGCAGCGTGCTCGAGAAGCGGCCGTTACCTTCGTTCTCGACCAGCACCAGCGTACCGGTCTCGGCGATCGCGAAATTCACCCCGGTGATCCCGAGGTCGGCGGCCAGGAAGATCGAGCGCAGGTTCTCGCGCGCCACTGCGGTCAGGCGTTCGGGCTCGTTGGTGTACGAGGTCCCGAAGCGCTCGTGGAAGAGCGTGCCGACGTCTTCTTTGGAGAGATGAATCGCGGGGGTCAGGATGTGCGACGGTCGCTCGTGGCGAAGCTGAACGATGTACTCGCCGAGATCAGTCTCGACCACCTCGAGCCCGGCCCGCTCGAGCGCCGGGTTGAGCTCGATCTCCTCGGTGGTCATCGATTTGCCCTTGACGGCGCATTTGAGTCCGCCGCGGCGTGCGACCTCGACGATATACTTGCGGGCCGCAGCGGCGTCGGCGGCAAAAAAGACCCGGCAGCCGTTGGCCTCCAGCCGCTGCTTGAGCTGCAGCAGGAGTTGATCGAGCCGCGCGACCGCATCGGCCTTGATTTGGCGGGCGGCCTCGCGTTCCTCGTCGTAGCGCGGAAACTCGGTGCGGGTTCGCGCGGCCGCATCCAGATGATGGCCCGCGGCGTTGGCGAGCTTGCGTCTCAGCTCGGGGTCGGCAACGGCCTTTTCGCTGGCCGAAAAGAAGGCGGACTTGCTGCGCGACAGAGGCATCGGGAACCGGCGGCGGCTTCAGTTAATCCGGGCAACCTGGGTAAGCAGACGCATCACCGATTCGCGCGCGCTATCGGCGCTGCGATGCTCGGGCGCCTGGCTCAGAAAGGCCTGGTAATCATCGAGCGCGGCCTGGAAGCATTCCAGGCGTTCGTAGAGTCCCGCGCGCTCCAGGAGCTCGTCGGCTGCGCGGGCGTCCAGGATCAGAATCCGATCCAGCGCGGCCAGCGTGCGGCGCCAATCGCCGGCAGTCGTGTGAATGCTCTTCAGGTTGCGCAGCATCCGAACCAGGATGTGCCGGGCGCCGACCGCGCGCAGCATCGCCGCGTCCAGCTCCGTCGGTTGCCCATAGATTTGCGCCAGTCGCGCTTTGATTTCATCGAGATCGAGAATCGCGCCGGCATTGAACGGATCGATAATCAGCTCGCCGCGCTCGTCCACGGCTTTGACCAGGAAATGCGCCGGGAACGAAACGCCATAGAGGTTGAGCCCCAGGCGTCGGCCGATCTCCAGATAAATCACCGAGAGCGTGATCGGGATGCCGAGCCGGCGATCGAGAACCTCGTTGAGAAACGAATTGCGCGGATCGGTGTAATCTTCGCGATTGCCGGCAAAGCCGTGCTCGCCGAACAAAAATCCCGACAGCAACTGCACCCGTTCAACGGTGTCGGCACCGCTGCGTACCAGCGGCTCGGCCTGCTGCGCGAGCGCCGTTATCCGATCGAGGTAATGGTCGACGTTGAGGCCGGGATATTCTTCTCCGGCGATCAGCAGCGCACCGCGGGCCAGCGGAATCGGCTCGCGCGCGACCAGCCGTGCAAATTCGCTACGCGCCGCGTTCATCTGAGGTCCTCGCCACAGTTGAGTGTTGATTGGCGGCTCCCAAAGCACAAGTCTCGGTCGCCGGATTTATCGCCAAATCGATTTCTGCCCGGACCGCGCCATCATCCTCGCGGCGACGGCTATGCTCCAACGCATCGGCAGAGCGCCGCCCTCCGATCCGGCCCAGCGCCCACGCGCAATGGGAGCGGACCAGCGGCTCCGGGTCCGAGGACAATGCGCTTGCCAGGACGGCGATCGCTTCGGGGTTGCGGCTGTTGCCGAGCGCGACCGCCACGTTGCGCAGGAGCCCGCGCCGCTTGGTGCGCCGAATTGCGCTCGCGCCGTAGCGGCGTCGAAAGCCCTCGTCGTCCAGGGTCATCAAATCGAGCAGCGCGGGCGCGAGTTCGGGCTCGCCAGGACCGGTGCTCTCGTTCCAGGGGCATACCTCCTGGCAGACGTCACAGCCGAAGATCCAGTTGCCGATCCCCGATCGCAACTCGAACGGGATCGGCCCGCGATGCTCGATGGTCAGATATGAGATGCAGCGGCGCGGCTCGATCAGATAGCCGTCGGCGAGCGCGTTGGTCGGGCACAGATCGAGACATCGGCGGCATCGCCCGCAGTGATCGCGCGCCGGACGCGGCGCCGCCTCGAGGTCCAGGTCGGTGAAAATCTCGCTCAGGAAAAAGTAGGAACCCTGATGGACGTTCAGCAGATTGGTGTTGCGCCCGAACCATCCCAGGCCTGCCTCGGACGCCCATTCGCGCTCGAGCACCGGCCCGGTATCGACGTAGGTGCGGGTGATCGTGCCGGGATGCGCGGCGACGATCGCCTCTGTGACCGCACGCGTGCGGGCCAGGACCGTTTGATGATAGTCGGGACCGAGCGCATACGATGCGATCCGGCCGCGCAACTCGTCGGGCCATCGAAAATCCGGCCGCGCCGGCGCGGCGTACGGATAGGCGAGGCTCACCACCGAGCGCAGGCGCGAATCCAGGGTGCGCGGGTCGAAGCGGCGCTCCGGTTCGCGTTCGAGGTAGTTCATCTCGCCCGCGCAGCCCTTGTCCAGCCAGGCGCGAAAGAACGGCTCGCGATGCTCCAGGCGGCGCAGCCCGGCGAAGCCGACCAGGACGAAACCCTGGACCCGTGCGGCCGCAAAGATAAGATCGGTCAGGCGGTCCACGATGGATACGATGATATCATCGACCCCTGGGGATTGCTCGGCTTGACTTGGGTTTCCGGCCGCGGTTACCCTTAATGGTGCGACTGACCGAACGGTTCAGGCGTTCTTCCGGAGGCTTCTTCGATGGCAGAGCAGATGGCGACAGAACATCCGACTGACGAATCCGCACCCCAGGGAATCAACCTTACGCCCAAGGCGCTCGAGATGGTGCGTCAGATGTACCTCAAGGAAGGCCTTGGTCCGGACTCCGGGCTCAGGGTCGGAGTGGTCGGCGGCGGATGCTCCGGCTTTCAGTACACGCTCAACTTCGATGCGCAGAAAGAAGGCGACGCCGTCACGATAATCGACGGCCTGAAGGTGCTCGTCGATGAACTCTCGATTCCCTACGTCGCCGGCACCACGCTCGATTACGTCGAAGGACTGCATAACGCCGGCTTCCGTTTCGATAATCCCCGGGCCAGCCGGGTCTGCGGATGCGGCTCGTCGTTCAGCGCCTAAACGTCCATCAGCGTTCCAAATCGTTTAGCAGTCACCGATCGAGCCAGTCCTCGATCCTCTTGGATTTCTCTCGGTTGCTCGCACGTAGCATGATCGTGATCGCGGGCTAGCGCTGCATAGCGTTATCATGACAGAAAGAAAATCGTGAAGTACCTCGACGGGATGGGCACGATCGTGACCGGTGCGAGCCGCGGTATCGGACGCGCGATAGCGCTGGAGATCGCGCGCTGCGGCGGCCACGTCGCCTTCAACTATTTGCGTAGCGATCAGGCGGCCGCGCAACTGAAGAGCGAGCTCGAGGCGCTGGGCGTCAAGGCGCTCGCCTTCAAGGTCGATGCGGGCGATCTCAAAGCGGTTCGCGAGATGGTGAACGAGGTCAAGCAGAGCTTCGGGAAAATCGACGCGCTGGTGAATAACGCCGGGCTCACCCGCGACAAGCTCATCATGATGATGTCCGAGGAGGATTGGTCGGAGGTGATCCGCACCAATCTGACCGGGGCCTTCAACTTTTCGCGCGCCGCGGTGTTCAACATGATGAAGGCCAAGCGCGGCGCGATCCTCAACATCAGTTCGATCAGCGGGTTGGTCGGGATGCCGGGGCAGGTAAATTACTCGGCTTCGAAGGCCGGACTGATCGGGATGACCAAGGCCCTTGCCAAGGAAGTCGGGCGGCACGGCGTGCGCGTCAACGCGCTCGCGCTGGGCTTTATCGAGACGGACATGACGGCGGCGCTGCCCGCGGAACATCGCGCCGCGGCGCAGAATCTGATCCCGCTGGGCCGTTTCGGCCGGATCGAAGACGTCGCACCGGTGGCAGCGTTCATGCTCTCGGCCGCCGCCGGCTATATCACCGGCGCGGTGATCCAGGTCGACGGTGGACTCGCGATGTAGGTGCGTGCCCGGCGGGATCCTAATCCTATGGATATCCGGGCGACGACGTTGTTTGATTGCCTTGAAAGTCCGCTCACACGCTACGATAATCTAAGTAGGGCGTTGCGATGGGAACTCGGCAGGAATCGATTTTTCACGAAACCGAAGCGCCGCAGGCCTCGCGCGAGCTCCAGGAGTTGCGCGGTGCAGCCGATTACATCGCGCCCTTCGAGGTGGTGCGGCGCCGAGTGATTGACGATAACTACGAAGGCCGCATGACCATCGATGCGACCGTGGTGATTCATATCGGCAATACCGAGGAGACCGGCGCGGCACGCGGCGTCGGCGTCGTGCATGCGCTCGATCTCGCGCTGCGCAAAGCGCTGCTCAAACATTTCCCGTATCTCGAACAGGTGCGCGTCACCGAGACCTATTCCCACGCGGCGGGCGAATCCACTGAAGCCGAGGTCGTGTCGATCAAGAAATTCTCCGACGGCAATCTTTCGTGGACCACGCTGGCGACCTCGACCAATTCGGTCGAGGCCGGATGGCGCTCGTTGCTTGACGGCTACGAATGGCGTATCGCGAACGAGAATCTCAAGCGCAAACGGGAGAGCGCAAATCCGCGCTGGTCGCAGCGCTAGAAGCAGCCGGGCTTTCCCGCATGTCCGCCACTCGGATTGAAGCTGCCAGCCGCGCTGCGACCGGACGTTTGGCGGTGCTTTACGATGGCGCCTGCGATCTTTGCTGCGCGATGATTCAGGCGGTGCGCCAATTCGATAACTCGGGTGAAATCGACCTGCTCAACCTTCACGACCAGGCGGTAGCCGCGACCTTTCCGGGCCTCGATCGGAAAGACCTGATGCGCGAGCTGCACGTGGTTGACGATCGCGGAAGGGTTTTTCGCGGGGCCCGCGCGATCAATGAGATCCTGCGCCGCCAGTCGGGCATCACCGGGCTGGCTGCCTATCTGTGGTACGCGCCCGGTTTCGCCCGGCTGGCCGAATGGCAATACAAGCGGATTGCGACGGCGCGTTATCGATCTCAGCCCAAGCGCCGGGCCACGCCCTCGAACGCCGGCTCCGATTGAACGCCGCCCGCCGAACGCTCATCCTGTCTGGGCGTGCTATCGATGCGACCGTTTAGCATCTTCAATACGCTCACCCGCCGGGTCGAGCGATTCGACCCGCTCAAGCCGCCGGCGGTGACGCTCTACTCGTGCGGCCCGACCGTGTACCTGCCCCAGCATCTCGGCAACATGCGGGCTTACCTGTTCGTCGATACGCTCAAGCGCGCGCTCCGCTTTCACGGCTACCAAGTGCATCACGTAATGAACGTGACCGACGTCGGGCATATGACCTCGGATGAAGATGCGGGCGAAGACAAGATCGAGAAGACCGCGCGCGCCCAGGGTAAGTCGCCGCGCGAGATAGCCGACTTCTACCTCGACCAATTCCGGCGCGATCTGACGGCGCTTAACATCGAGTTGCCGAACGTGCCGGCGCCGGGATCATTCGTGCGCGCGACCGATCACATCCCGGACATGCTCGCGCTTATCGAGCAGATTATCGCGCACGGCTACGCTTACGTCGCGCCGAGCGGCGTCTACTTCGATGTCGAGAAATGGCGTGGCGCTGCACGAGTCGGCCGGCTCTCGCGCCAGAGCCTCGACGAGCAGCATGCCGGCCAGCGTCTCGAACATTCAACCGACAAGCACAGCCCGCACGATTTCGCATTATGGGTGCTGGATCAGCCCGGCCATCTAATGCAATGGGACAGTCCGTGGGGGCGCGGCTATCCGGGCTGGCATATCGAGTGCTCCGCGATGTCGATGAAGTACCTGGGCGAGACGATTGATATCCATACCGGCGGCCTCGACCATATTCCGATTCATCACGAGAACGAGATCGCGCAGTCCGAAAGCGCCACCGGCCAGCCGTTCGTCCGCTACTTCGTGCACAATGCCTTTCTGGTCGGGATGGAAGGGGCGAAGATCAGCAAGAGCGCCGGCAAGTTCCCGCTGGTTTCCGATCTGGTGAAAGAAGCGATCGACCCGCTGGCCTTCCGGCTGTTCTGCTTCGGCGCGAAATATCGATCGGAACTCGCGTTCAGCCTGGAAGCGGTGCGCGGCGCGCAGAAGAATCTCGTATATTTCTGGGAGTTCGCTTCCGATTTGCCCGAAGAGGCACTCGCTGAGCCTGATGCCCAATGGGTAGCCGCATACGAAGAGAAATTCGCTGCCGAACTGGCTGACGACCTCAATACCCCGCGCGCTTTGGCGGTGGCACTCGAGCTAGTACATGAGGCGTACACGCGCAACGATAAAAGCATCTGGCGGACGCTGCTCAAATTCGATGATGTGCTTGGGCTCCAGCTCCGTGAGCGGCGTGAGTCAATGATTGTGGGCCGGAAGACTTTTGCGCCGGAAGTTCAGGCGCTCATCGATCAACGGCAGGCGGCGCGCGCGGCCAAGGACTTCAAGCGTTCGGATGAATTGCGTGATAGGCTCAATGAGCTTGGTTATTCGGTCAAAGACCAGCCGGGCGGAGTTCAACTGGTAGGACGACGCATCGGTGAGCAGTAATTCGTCCGGCGCCGCGCACTCGCAGCGCTTGAAAGGTTCGCGGCGCGTTCCCTAGAATCACGCCAAGGATTTCCGCAAGAGCGACGATGCCTATTCATCTCAAAACTTTCGATACCCGCCTCGGCACTCATGACACGCCCGAAGTCCGCCATCTGAGTCCCGAGAATGCGCCCTATTATCTGCCGGTCGGTGACGAGGTCGAGATCTTCACCGCCGCCTACCGGGCGCGATTACCAGTGCTGCTCAAGGGGCCTACCGGATGCGGCAAGACGCGCTTCGTCGAGCACATGGCGCATAAGCTCGCCGAAGAGCCCAACGGTCCCAACGAATTGATCACGGTCGCCTGTCATGAAGATCTGACCGGCAGCGACCTGGTGGGACGCTTCCTGATCCAGGCTGATGAGACCGTATGGGTCGACGGTCCGCTGACGCAGGCGGTGCGGCGCGGCGCGATCTGTTACCTCGATGAGGTGGTCGAGGCGCGCAAGGACACCACCGTGCTGATCCACCCGCTCTCGGACCATCGGCGCATCCTGCCGATCGAAAAGCGCGGCGAGACCCTGCAGGCCCATCCCGGCTTCCTGCTCTGCATCTCGTACAATCCCGGCTACCAGAGCATCCAGAAGAATCTGAAGCATTCCACGCGCCAGCGCTTCGTGACGATCGAATTCAACTACCCGCCGGCGGACAAGGAGACTGCCATCATCGGGCACGAGGCCGGTCTCGACGCCGATATGGCGGGCCAGCTCGCGCTGCTTGGCGAGAAAGTCCGCAATCTCAAAGCCTCAGGCCTCGAGGAAGGCGTCTCGACCCGGCTGCTGATCTATGCCGGCGAGCTGATCGGCCAGGGCATCACGCCTCAACGCGCCGCGACAGTGGCGGTCACCTGGTCGCTGACCGACGAGGCTGAGAGCAAGCGCGCGATCGACGAAGTCGTCAAGGCGATTTTTCCAGCCTGACCAAGCGGGTGGCATCGGTGACCGTGATCGATCTCAGAAGCGATACGGTCACTCTGCCGACGGCCGCGATGCGCGAGGCGATCGGGCGGGCCGAGCTGGGTGACGACGTTTACGGCGAAGACCCCACTATCAACCGTCTCGAGACGCTGGCCGCCGAATCCGTCGGCAAGGAAGCGGCGCTGCTGGTCGCCAGCGGCACGATGGGCAATCTGATTGCGCTGCTGGCCCATTGCCCGCGCGGCACCAAAGCGCTGACCGGGGCGCTCTCGCACAGCAATCTTTATGAGGGCGGTGGTGCTTCGGCGCTCGGCGGAGTCATCCTGACGCCAATTCCCAATACGCCCGACGGCGAACTCGATCTCGATGCGCTGCGGGCCGAGCTGGAACTTCCCGGCGACCCGCATTTTGCGGAGCCCGCCGTGGTGACGATCGAAAACACGCATAATCGATGCGGTGGCGAGGCGGTGCCATTGGCTCACATGGCGAAGGTCGCCGAGCTGGCGCGCCGGCGTTCGCTGCCGGTGCATCTCGATGGCGCGCGTATCTTCAATGCCGCGCTGGCGCTGGAAACCACCCCGAGCACGATCGCCGGCTATGCCGATACGGTTTCCTTCTGCCTTTCGAAAGGACTGGCGGCGCCGGTCGGATCGCTGCTCTGCGGCAGCCGATCGTTCATCGAGCGGGCGCGCCGGATTCGCAAGACCCTGGGCGGCGGGATGCGCCAGGCGGGGATAATCGCGGCGGCCGGAATCGTCGCGATCCAAACCATGGTCGAGCGGCTCGCCGACGACCATCGCAACGCGCAGGCGCTGGCCGACGGGCTCGCGGAGATTAGCGGCCTCGACGTGCAACGCGCGCGCCGGCGTACCAACATGGTTTTTTTTGAGGTCGCCGGCGGCGCGCCGCCCGCCGCGCGCTTCGAGGCCGCCCTCAGGGCACGCGGCGTCCTGATCTCGCCGCGCAATGCAACCGTCTTTCGCGCCGTAACGCATTATGGGATCGAGGCGGCCGATATCGGCCGCGCGATCGACGCGGCGCGTGCGGCCGCGGGTGAGGCGCTGGCTCGCTGAGCCGCCGATGGATTCGCTCGACTCGCTATTCTCGCTGCGCGGCCATGTGGGACTCGTCACCGGCGCTTCCTCCGGGCTGGGCGTCGAATGCGGTCATGCGCTCGCGATTGGCGGCGCCGACGTTGCCCTGGTTGCGCGGCGCGCCGACCGGGTCGAGGCGCTGGCGGCCGAGCTGCGCGAAAAGTATCGGGTGCGGAGCTTCGCGATCGGCTGCGACGTCACCGACGATCAGGGCCTCGACCGCGCGCTCGCGCGTATCCGGTCGGAGCTCGGCGAAATCGACATCCTGATCAACAACGCCGGTATCTCGCCCACTGGCCCGGCCGAGAAGTTTCCGCGCGAGCAATGGGACGCGACGATTGCGACCAATCTGACCGCGCCGATGGTGCTGTCGCAGAAAATCGCTGCACGCCTGATCGAGCTGAGACGGCCCGGGCGGATAATCAACATCACCTCGGTGCTGGCCGCGCACGGCAGCGCCGTCTACCGGCTCGCTTCCTATACCGCGGCCAAAGGCGCGCTGGCGAATCTCACGCGTCAGCTTGCGATCGAATGGGCGAGCTATGGAATTCTGGTCAATGCGATCGCGCCCGGATGGATTCCGACTGAGGCGACTGCCGGCGGAATCGCGAAGCCCAAGTGGCGCGAGCGGATGGAAACCTTCACGCCGATGGCGCGGCTCGGACAGCCCGAGGAGATTCGCGGCGCGGTGATTTTTCTTGCCAGTCCGGCGGCGAGCTACGTGACCGGCTCGACGATCGCGGTCGACGGCGGCTACCAGGCGTGGTAGTGAGCGGGCGCGCCGGTCGATCGCATCCGAAAAGGAGCCCCTGTTGAACGGCACGCGCCGGTTCGATATTCCTCACGGACTATCAAGCCCGGCCGCGATCCAGCCGAATGAGCGATACCAAGCCTGAACTGAGAGCGCAGATTTTCAGGCGCAAGCCCGTGGCGATGCTGATGAACGAGGCAGCCACGCCCGGCGGCCTTAAGCGCGCGCTCCGGGCGCTCGATCTGACGGCGCTCGGAATCGGCGCGATCGTCGGCGCCGGCATCTTCGTGCTGACGGGAGTGGCGGCGAGCAAGTATGCCGGGCCTGCGGTGATGCTCTCGTTCTGCGTATCGGGCTTCGCGTGCGCGATGGCGGCGCTGTGCTACGCGGAGTTCGCCTCGATGATCCCCGTCGCCGGCAGCGCCTACTCGTACGCCTACTCCACGATGGGCGAGCTGGTCGGCTGGATTATCGGCTGGGACCTGGTGCTCGAATACGCGGTCGGCGCGGCCGCGGTGGCGGTCGGATGGTCGGGTTACCTGCGGGTGATTCTCGAAGGCGTGGGGATTCATCTTCCGGTCGCGCTGACCCATGCGCCGGGCTCGGCGCCGGGCGCGATTATCGATCTGCCGGCGCTGCTGATCGTGCTGATCGTGTCGGGAATCCTGTATGTGGGGATTTCGGAAAGCGCGCGCTTCAATTCGCTGATCGTGGCGGTGAAGCTGCTGGTAATCGGGATGGTGATCGTGGTCGGCGGTTTCTATGTTCGGCCCGCCAACTGGACGCCGTTCGCGCCGTTCGGATGGGGTGGCGTGATGAAGGGCGCGGCGGTGATTTTCTTCGCCTACATCGGTTTCGATGCGGTCTCGACCGCCGCCGAAGAAGTCGTTGACCCGATGCGCGATCTGCCGATCGGGATTCTCGGCTCGCTGTTCGTCTGCACGGTGCTCTACGTCGCGGTCGCGGCGGTCGTGACCGGAATGGTCCCGCCGCGGATGCTGGATATAAACGCGCCGCTGGCTTCGGCTTTCGTGCTGCGCGGACTGCACGCGCTCTCCGGAATCATCTCGCTCGGCGCCGTGGCCGGATTGACCTCGGTGCTGCTGGTGTTGCTGCTCGGGCAATCGCGCATCTTCTACGCCATCTCGCGCGACGGTTTGCTGCCGCCGGCCTTCTGCCGCGTGCATCCGCGCTTCAAGACTCCCTACGTCCCGACGATTCTGACCGGCATCGCGGTGGCGATTGCGGCGGCGCTGCTGCCGATCCAGGACATCGCCGAGCTGACAAATATCGGCACCCTGTTCGCCTTCGTACTGGTATGCCTCGGTCTCTGGATCCTGCGTCATGCTGAACCCGATCTCAGGCGGCCGTTTCGCACGCCGCTGGTTCCGCTGGTGCCGATTCTCGGTGCGCTGTTCTGCGGCTACTTGATGTCGAGCCTGCCGCTGATCACGTGGGTCCGGTTCGTTATCTGGATGGCGATCGGATTCGTGATCTATTTCAGCTACGGGCGCTTTCATAGCCGCGTCGCCGCCGAGGCGCGCAAGCTCGACGAGGCCGCAGCGGCGGCCGCGCGCCGCGCGTGATTATCGGGTCGCGATGGGGCGCGAGCCTCGCGCGCTGCCTTGACTTGGAGGGCTCCGCGAGTCTATCCAGAACTTGACCCGAGGTTTAGAAGGTTTTCTCGAGATTCGGCAAAAAGGAAGCCCAGGCAATGGCACTATTGGACGGAAAAGTTGCGATCGTTACCGGCGCGGGCCGCGGGATCGGCCGCGAAGAAGCGCTGCTGATGGCAAAACAGGGCGCGAAGGTCGTGGTTAACGATCTCGGCGGCCATTTCGACGGCACCGGACAATCGCGCTCGCCGGCCGAGGATGTAGTCAAGGAGATTCGCAACGCCGGCGGCGAAGCGGTCGCAAACTACGAAAGCGTCACCGATTTCAAAGCCGCCAAGCGCATCCTGGAATGCGCGTTCGACAACTTCGGCAAGCTCAATATTGTGGTCAACAACGCCGGCATCCTGCGCGATCGGATGATCTTCAACATGAGCGAGGAGGACTTCGACGCGGTGATCGCGGTGCATCTCAAGGGCTCGTTCAACATGGCGCGCCACGCCTCGGCGTATTGGCGCGAGCAGCACAAGAACGGCAACCTGCTGAACGGTCGCATCATCAACACCAGCTCGGATTCGGGGCTGCTCGGCAATGCCGGCCAGGTGAATTACGGAGCGGCCAAGGCGGCGCTGGCGGCGATGGCGATCATTCTCGATCACGAGTTGCATCGCTACGGCGTGACGGTCAATGCGGTGGCGCCGCTGGCGCGCACCCGGATGACGGTCGAGGCGACGCCGCAGATCGGAGCGGTGATGGGCGAAGCGAAGCCCAATCAGCTCGACCCGCACAGTCCCGCCCACGTCGCGCCGGTGGTATGCTGGCTCGCGAGCGACGATGCCAAGGACGTCCACGGCGAAGTCTTCCGCGCCGGAATCGGCACGGTCTGGCTGATGCAGGGCTGGCACTCGGTCACCAAGGTCCAGCAGCGCGGCGCGGTTTGGGATCCGGTCGCTCTGGGAGCGCGCCTCAAAGAGGAGCTCGCCAAAGGGCTGACGAAGAAAGAGAGCATGTCCGAAGCGATGGCCGAGGGCGCGGAACAATCGCATTAGGCCGGTGACGGTGCCTGACGACGCCGATGGCGCGAGCCATCTTCCGCCGCGCTTTCGCTCCGTGCTACTGATTTGCGCGGCCAACACTGCCCGCAGTGTAATCGCCGAACATCTGCTGCTCCGCGAGCTACGCGCCCGCGACGCAGCAGATCGGATCGCCGTGCGCTCGGCCGGGATCGCCGCCTATGCCCGTGATGGCGCGCTGGTTTCGCTCGATACGCGGATGGTCCTGCGGAGCGAAGGCATCGCGATCCACGATGAGCTGACCTCGACCGATCTGAAACGCCATCCGGAGCTGCTCGCGCAGGCTGACCTGGTGCTCGCGATGACCTCGGCCCAGGCCGGCGAACTTCGCACCCGCTTTGCGCAGGCGCGCATTCCGACGCTCGAGACCTTGAAGAGCTTCGCCGGCGAAAGCGGCGATATCGCTGACCCGGTCGAGCAAGGCAATGAGGCTTTCTCGATCTGCTGCGAGGAGATCAAGCGGCTGGTCCCGCGAGTCGTCGACCGGCTACTGAGCGGGGAATAGATGGCGCCGTACGAGTTTCTCAATCCGTCCGATGACGAAATCCGCGCGATTCTCTCGCGCCCGACCACGGTGGCGGTGGTCGGATGCTCGGATAAGCCCGCGCGCGACAGCCTGATGATCGCGAAGCTGCTGCGCGACAAGGGCTTCCGCGTGATCCCGGTCAATCCGGCGCTCCCGTCCGATGCATTGATCGGGGTGCTCGGCGAGCGCGCCTATCCGGATCTGCTCGCGATTCCGGAGCCGGTCGAGATGGTCGACGTCTTCCGGCAGCCCGAGCATCTGCCGGCGATCGCCGCCCAAGCGGTGCGCAAGCCCGGCGTGCGAGTTCTCTGGTGCCAACTTGGGGTCGTCAACTTCGAGGCGGCGCGAACTGCACAAGCCGCCGGCCTCACGGTCGTGATGGATCGCTGCCCAGCGATCGAATATCGGCGCCTGTTCGGCTGACGATGCAGCGCGAGTTCATGCAGGCTCATCGATCTTTCCATCGAGCGTAGTTTTTATCTGGGCGGAGGTGCGTGTGAAGGTCGGCAAGTGGAACATCCTGAAAGAGGAACGGCTGGTAACCACCCCCATCTTCAATATCTCGCGGCATCGCTCGCTTCATGCGAGCCGCGGGACGCGCGATTTTTACGTGCTCGACGCGCCGGCGTGGGTGAATATCATTCCGCTTACTGCCGAGGGCAAAATTGTTTTCATCCGCCAGTGGCGGCATGGCATCAGCGATCTGACGCTGGAGATCCCGGGCGGGATGGTCGATCCGGGCGAGACGCCCAAAGCTGCGGCGCGGCGTGAGATGCGCGAGGAATGCGGATATGACTCCCGGCGCATCGTCTCATTGGGCCGGGTGCATCCGAATCCCGCGATCCAGCCCAACTGGTGCTATACGTTCCTCGCCCTCGACGCGCGGGTGTCCGGCGAGCCCGAGCCCGAAGCCGACGAAGAGATCGAAGTCGTGATGGTGGCCGAGAAGCAGGTCGCGGGCCTGATCGCTTCGGGCAAGATCACGCACGCGCTGGTGATCGCCGGGTTCGCGCTGTTCGATCTCTATAATCACCAGCATCGCCGCGCGCGCTGACCGCATCGATGCGCCGGCTAGGCTACGCCGCCGTAGCGCCGGCAGCAGACGGCATAGACCGGCCAGACCGCGGCGGCGAGCACGATCGCGATCACGAAATCCGTATGGCCCTGCCCTTCCGACACCGCCAGCCCGAGGGTCGCGATCCATATCATAATCGGCGCCGCCACCACCGCGGCGAGTCCGATACGCCCACCGCCGATCGTGAAAAGTCCGTCGCGCACCGGATGGAGACGGCGCAGCCTGGCCAGCGCGCCCATCTCGAGCATCAGCGCGCCCATATAAAAAAAGACGTCGAGCACCACCAGCGTCACGAAGCCGAGCGGCACCAGAAGGGTGAAAATGATGCAGCACCAGACGATCGACTTGCCGGGCGTAGCGCTGCTCCAGCGGATTTCGGCCAACGGCTTCGGCAGGTAGTTGTCGTAAGCCAGCACGAACGGCATCCGCGAGACCCACAGCATCGAGGCCTCGAAAATCGCGAACGATCCAATCGCGCCGCCGAGTCCGATCGCGATCCCGAGCAGCGGTCCGCCGATTTGCGCACCGGCGCGCGTGAACGAGCCGGTCTCCCATCCTGCGCCGCTGCGCGCGCCGTCGAGCGCTACCGCCAGCGGCAGCAGGTAACCGAGCACGACCAGCGGCAGCACAATTGCGATCGCGCGCAGATAGTTGCGCTGTGGCTGCTCGATTTCAGCGGCGACCACGCTCAGGTTTTCGAAGCCGCAGAAATTCCAGATCACCACGGTCAGCCCGCCGCCGAGAGCGCCGGCGAAATCGTGACCGAAAATTGGGCCGGCCGGCGGTTGCCAATGGACGAGCCGCGGGATTCCGAGCACCACCATCGCGAGGAAGGGCAGCAGGATCGCGATCGTCATGCCCATCGAAGTGCGGCCGACCGGACGCACGCCAAGCAGGTTCAACGCCCCGGAGAGCCACACCAACACAATCCCAAGCGCGATTTGCTCACCGCTGGTAAGCGGGATCAGAAATGACAGGTAGGCGGCGAACAGGACGGGATAGATTGCCATGTCGACCGCCGTGTAGAGCATCGTCAGATAAGCCTCGACGAAGCCGGCGAACGGACCGAACGCCTCCTTGACCCAGACGTAAAAACCGCCCTGGGCGGGAATCAAGGCCGTCAACTCCGCGGCCATCAGCGCCGTCGGAAGGCTCAGCATCAGCGGCACCACGAGACAGAGGATCATCGCGAGGCGCGGTCCCGCGATGCGGACGGCGTCCTCGAGCCCGTATGCGCCGCCGCTGACCGTCAGGTACATCACGGCCACCAACGCGCCGAGTTTCAAACGATGGCGGGTGAAGCCGCCGGACGCCGCGATAGCCGACAGGCCTTCGAGGCGCGCGGCTTCGATCGCGAAAGGCGACGGCTCGCCGGGCGACTTGTCCAATGGTCCCATTTCCCCGTGAGGCTCTAGCCGAGCACGATGGCGGGCGCAAGGAACGCTTAAAGGGAGTCGCCCGATGGTATCGCGATGCGTGTCAAAGAGACGCGCGGCAGATCGGATCGGAAGCCCTTCCGTCAGCCCGCCAATTGATTTGGGTCTGCTTGGCGAACGGGTTAGCCTCAATGCGGCTCGACCCATCCGACTCTGGTACGCTGCGTCTGGCGGCGTCCGCTCAATCACACAGATGAACCCTGCCGAAGCGCATAAGCTTCTCAAAATCGCGTGAACTCCCGCCACGCCGGTGCGCTCTTACTGCTTGTATTGGCTCTGATAGTTGCAGGCTGCGGCAGCAGCAGCGGGAAACAACAGCCGTGCTACGTGTACTCCCTCAACGTCTGGGTGGGCTGCGCCGGCACGGCAGCGGTTGATAACGCTCGGTCATCGGACTCCTCGAATTTCTA
>DATJRJ010000187.1:0-5691 GCA_035504735.1 Binataceae bacterium (SeqCode) | reverse complement strand
TTTTTGAGCGCCGGCTCGGTGATACGTTGCACCAGCTCGAAAACTCCGCATTTCGGACACTTATATTCGTAGATCGGCATGATGATTCAGATTCGCTTGCGTGCGGGCGGTGAATCGCCTCTCAAATCTAGGTAAACATCGCGATTCAGGTTGTCAACGAGACCGCTCACCAACACTATTTTCCTCGAAATCAGGTCTGCGCGCGAGCCCCTTGATTTTCTCAGCTATCGCGCGTGGATTCGGGCATTTGATACGAAACAGCTTGGCGCGCCCGCGCTCTCCCCGTTCCAGCACAATCGATGAGCGGGGTACCGAGAGCGCGGCGGCGAGAACCTCGACCAGTTCGGCATTGGCGCGCCCCTCAATCGCCCGGGCATGAACGGCGACGGCGAGCCCGCTCGGGCCGAGACCAACGATCCCGCGCTGCGAGGAGCCGGGACGCGCGGTCGCTTGGAGAGTTATCGACCCGGTGCCAATCCTGAGCCAGGAGGGCAGCGCAGACGGCGGCGCGCTCATGAGGCCATATTGGCCAGCATTACGTAGATGTTTGGCAGCAGCCAGGCCTGCAGGAACTCGATCCCCAACAGCACGATCAGCGGCGAAAAATCGATTCCGCCGAACACCACCGGCAAGCGCTCCCGGAACCAGTCGAAAACCGGTTCGGTAAGGCTGTAGATCACCCGTACGATCGGATTGTACGGATCGGGCTGCACCCAGCTCAGCAGGGCCGAAATTATCACCACCCAGAAATAAAGCGTGAGAATCGGCGAGATAACCCGGAAAAAGATGAAGGCAACCAGTCCAATCCATCCGATATACACTTCTGCGACCGCTCCTCAGGATCCACGCCCGAGTTCGCGCGATCGCTCGGCGGCGGCGTGAACCGCGTGCGCCACGATATCAGAAAAGCCTTCGGCGTCGAACCGCCGCAAAGCCGCCTCGGTGGTACCGCCGGGCGAGGCGACGCGGCGAATCAGCTCGCCCGGTTCGAGCTTGAGCCGGCGCATGCTCTCCGCGGCGCCGCGGATAGTCTGTAGCGTCATCTGGTATGACAACGCAGGTGGCAGCCCGTCGGCGATCGCAGCTTCGGTTAGTGCCTTGGCGAACAGATAGACGTACGCCGGCCCGCTGCCGGATAGCGCCGTAACCGCGTCGAGCAGCCTTTCATCGCGTAGCGCGACCGCTTCGCCGACCGCGCCGAAGAGGCGCATCGCGAAAGCTTCGTCGGCGCGCGTCGCCAGCCGCCCGCGCACCATCGCCGCCATCCCCTGGCCGACCATCGCAGGCGCGTTCGGCATCACGCGTATCACCCGCGCGTGCGGTCCCAGCCCCCGCTCGAGGCGCTCGATCGTGACGCCGGCCGCGATCGAGATGAAAAGCCGCGAGGCCGCCGCATTGCGCGCGGTCTTGGTGCCGCGCCGGGCTGCAGAACGCGCCGTGCCGGCGGGTATCGCTAAGCGCAACTCGTCCATCACCGGCTCGATCACCTGCGGCTTGACTGCGATCAGCAGCGCCGCAGTGGACGTCATTACTTCGCGATTATCCGCCGTGGCCGTGATCTTGAAGAGCCGGACGAGTCTGCGCCGGCGCGCGGCGTCGAGGTCCGAGGCGATAAGGTCGGAAGCCTTGAAAACATGATTGACCAGCAGCCCATGGATCATCGCCTCGCCCATATTGCCGCCGCCGATAAAGCCGAGCTTTTTCATTTGCCGCGCTCGCCGAAGACCGCGCGCCCGATCCGCACGATCGTTGCACCCTCTTCGATTGCGACTTCGAAGTCGTCGCTCATTCCCATCGAAAGGTCGCTTAGCGCAAGCTTGCAGGTGGGGGCAAGATGGTCGCGCAATTCGCGCAGCCGTGCGAAGGAACGGCGCGTGGCCGCGGCGCTCTGACCCAGGGGCGGTATCGTCATCAGGCCGCGCACCTCGACCAGGCCGCGGACCGCGCCTATCAGCGCTGCGGCGGCGTCCGGCGCGATACCGCTCTTGCTCGTTTCGCCGCCCAGGTTGATCTCGATCAAAACTGGTGGCGGCGGGACTTCCCGCGCGTGAGCCAGTGCCTGCGCCAGCGCTTCAGAATCGAGCGTCTGGATCATCGCGAAGGATGCGGCCGCGAGTCTGGCCTTGTTACGCTGCAGATGCCCGATCAGATGCCAGCGAAGATCGCTCAGATCGTTGAGCGGTTCGCGCTTGGCGATCGCCTCCTGCACGTAGTTTTCGCCGAACTCGCGCGCGCCGGCGGCGTATGCGGCGCGAATCGCTTCGGGCGGCTGGGTTTTGCTCGCGAGTACCAGCCGCACAGATTCCGTGTCGCGGCCGGCGCGCCGGGCCGCCGCCCGCATCCGCTCGCGGACCGCTTCGAGGCGCGCCGCGATCTCGTCCGGGCTCAACATCCGGCGCCGCCCGCGGGATTGACGCTCTTCGGTAGGACGCCGTGACGGGCGAGCGCGGAGAGCACCTCGCGCATCGGTAGCCCCATCACGTTGTCGCGCGCACCCTCAACGCTCGCGATGAATCCCGCGCCGCCGTCCTGGATTCCATAGCTGCCCGCCTTATCGAACGGATCGCCGCTCGCGACGTATGCTTCGATCTCGGCTCTGCCAAGTTCGCGAAACCGGACGTGGCTGTCGACCGCCGCAGCCTCGAGAATTGCACCGGCCTGTGCGATCGCGAATGCCGTTACCACCCGATGCGTGCGCCCCGACAATAGCTTGAGCATCGCGCGCGCATCATCGTGATGCTTCGGCTTGCCCAGAACCTGCCCGTCGATTTCGACGACCGTATCGGCGCCCAGCACGATCGCTTCTGCGATACGCTTTGAAACCGCGATCGCCTTGTCGCGCGCCATTCGGAGCGCAAAGTCCGCAGCCGGCTCTTCGGGGCGGCGCCGCTCATGGAGGCGGCTTTCGAGGATCGAAAAACTTAAACCCGCCGCACTTAACAATGTCCGGCGGCGCGGCGATGCGGAAGCAAGTACCAGCTTGGGTGCGATTTCGTCCACGGGTTCGAATCTTGCCAAAGCCCGTCAGGTTCGCAAGTGGGCTGGAGCGCGCACCATGGATTGAAGCGGCCCTGAGCGTGGAGTAACCACGATCAGATGAAATTGCGGATCGCGATTGCGGCTTGCTTCGCCCTCGCGCTGGCCGCCGTTCCATCGGCGACTCGTGCCCAGCTGCAGTCCGATTCCTGTGCCCAGTTCGCGAGCGGTTACAACGCCTATGAGCTTCATCAGTTGCCCGAGGCGCGGCGTGATCTGACCGCTGCGGCGGGATGCGTGCGGCTGGCTGATTACGCGCTCTATTATCTCGCGCTTGCCGATCGCGATTCGGGCGATAGCGCCGGTGCAATGCAAACTCTAAACCGGCTGGCCGCCGGTTATCCACAAAGCGTGATGAATCCGGCGGGGACCGTGGAACTTGCGCGCCTCGAGTACCAGGCCGGCCAGTATGCGCGCGTGGTACCGCTCGCCCGCGGACTGGTCGATCGCGCGGCGCCGCCTCAGATCGAAGCCGAAGCCAGCTATCTGCTGGCAAACTCACTCGGTGCACTGGGCGATTACCGGAGTGCTTACGCCACCCTGATGGACTTGCGCGACAAGTTTCCCGCCGGTGCCTTCGACGCCCGCGCCCGGATAGCCGCCTACGATCTGCTCGCGGCCCATCCCGATCTCGCCGAGACTACGTCGCTCGACTATCGAGAGGCCGAAGCCGCGCTGCTGCTGCGCGAGGGGCAGGCCGCCGCGGCTCGTGACCAAATTAATGCAGCACTTGAACTTTCTCCTCAACCCGAAGAACGGGTTGAATTGCTTTGGATGATGGTGCGGTCGGAACGCGGGAGTGGAAACGCCGAGCGCGCCGCATTGCTGCGCTACCTCGCGGCCGCGCCCGGCGGGGTCGAAGCCCCGGCGGCTCTCGATCGCCTGGGTCATCTAGCCTGGCGCGTCGACGATACCGCCGGGGCGCGCGCAATGTTCTCGCGCGTCGCCGCCGAGTTCCCCGCCAGCTTCTACGCGCCCGAGTCGCTGTACTCGATGGGCCGCGCCTTCGAGGACGATCGGCAATTCGATTCGGCCCGCGGCGTCTATCGACGGTTGCTGGCGCGGTACCCCGATAGTGCGGCGGCCGAGCGCGCCCGGCTGCGCCTGCCATGGACCTTTTATATGGCGCGACGCTACGCCGATGCCGCCCGCGAGTTTGCCGCGATGGTGCCGCATGCCGACTCGATATCGGATCGCGACATGCTGACTTACTGGCGGGCGCGCGCGCTCGAAAAGAGCGGAAACGCCGCTGAAGCGGACGCGATCTTCCGGCGCCTCGCGATGAGCACTGCCAGCAACTACTATCCCTCGCTCGCGAGTCTCAGGACCGGGATACGGCCCGCGATGCTCCCCGCGGCGATGGCTTCCGATCCGAGTTCGCGCGTGGTCCCCGCGGTGGACGCACCCGGCGCCGCGTTCCATCTCGACCGTGTGCTGGCGTTGCGCGAGCTGGGTCTGCGCCCGCTCGAGCCGCCCGAGCTGAAGGCGCTCGAACCCGACACCGATGAGTATCCGGCGCTGCGCGATTTTCTGCTGGGCGAGTTGATGGCGGCAGGGGCGTGGTACGACGCGATCGTGATTGTCACGCGGTTCGAAAAGCACGGCGCGATCGGACCCGCAGTCGCCGAGCGCGTCCGCTATCCGCTCGCTTATCCCAATCTAATCATACCGACGGCCTCGCGAGCCGGCCTCAATCCGTGGCTGGTGATGGCGCTGACGCGCCAGGAGAGTTTGTTCAATCCCGATGCACAATCAGTTTCCAATGCGCGCGGTCTGATGCAACTGTTGCCATCGACGGCGGTCAAGGTCGCTGCTGCACAAGGAGCGGCTGAGCCCGGCAATCTGTTCGATCCCGCGGTCAACGTCAGGCTCGGCGTAGCGCTGATGCGGAAGCTGATGACGCTGTATGGCGGCGATCGCTTTCGGGCGGTTGCGGCCTACAATGGTGGCGAGCAGGCGGTAGCGCGCTGGAATGCGCTCTTCCCCGGCGATGACGATGCCTGGGTCGAGAATATCCAGTATCGTGAGACCTGCGATTACGTGAAGAAGGTAATCGGCGGGATGCGTGAGTACGAGTTGCTCTATCCGTCGCGTGGTTCGGCGGGCGGGATGCAGCGCGCCTCCGTCCGTTGAGCATACGCTTGCTATGGCACCGCGCCCGGCGTTAGTGAACGCGCCTCGCGAAGCAGGCGCGGGGCGGCTGACGATCGTTGTCCGCCGGCTCGGCGGTCCGCCGCGCGCGCTCGCCGGAATCGACGTCGGCGAAGATTACCTGGACCTGGCGATTATCGATCGCGACCGCGCGCGAATCGCTTATCGCCGGGTCGCGCTGGCCGGGATCGAGCAGGCGCCGCTCGCGACGCTGCGCGCGCGCATCGTCGCGGCCGCGCCGGAACTCGAGCGGGGAGCGCTCGCGATCGTCGATTCACCGCGCTGGCCGCGCGATCGCGATGTCAGGAACAATCGTGCGCGCTATGCACCGGGCGGTCGTGAGCTGGATACGTACCTGCGCCGGATGGTCGCGATGCTTGCCGGCGAGGCGCCAGCGCTCGGAAGGCTCGCGATGTTCCCGACGCCGCCGGCGTCCTACTTTCTGCGCTGCCTCGCCGATCCGGGCTGTAAACCGCATCTGCAGGCGTTGGGCCGTGCGGTGTT
>DATJRJ010000186.1:0-3785 GCA_035504735.1 Binataceae bacterium (SeqCode) | reverse complement strand
CGTAGCTCCAGCGCGAACACTTTCAAGCTTTGCGTGCACGTCTGCTGGTCGCGTTGCCGCGATCGTCATCAGTCCGTCACCGAGCGCTCCGGCAACCGCGAGCGCGCGTGGTTCGTTGGCGCCCACCACGATCGGGATCGGGTTCTCCAGGTCCACGAACCCGAGATCCCGATTCAGAAAGCGCGTGTATCCGGGCCGGCCAGCATAGCTAACTGCAGTGTCTTCGCCGCTTAGCAGGGACCGCAGGTCCCGCACGTACTGCGCGAAGTCCGACATCTTCATGGGCTTCTGCCCCATCACCCTCATCGAGGTATGGCCGGTGCCGACGGCAATCACGGTGCGCCCAGGAGCGAGCTTGGAGATCGATGCAATCGAGTGCGCAGTCACCGGCGCGATTCTCGTTCCGGCGGCTGCGACGCCCGGACCAAGAGAGATTTTCGACGTATTCGCGGCGGCAAGGGCTAACGTCGCGTAACAGTCCGACCAGAGCATCTGCGAGTCACAAGCCCACGCGACGTCAAAGCCGAGGTCTTCCGCGTACTTGAATATCGCCCAGTCATCGATCCTAGGCGCGATCACGACTCCAAATCTCATTCCCCTTCTCCGTATACGAGCCGATCGGTCGAATCGATGTATAGACTAGTTCATGGTTCTCACGCCTAACCTTGCTCAATTTGCTCCGAAGGTTCCAGTGAACGCCCGAGAGGCCGGCGGGCTTCGATAGCTCCCCGCTCGAGGCCGAACACTCGCTGCTGCGCCGTCCAGTCTAGTGCCAAGTCAACATCTGGTGTGAGCTTCAGATCCGTCAGTGCTCCACGCTCGGCGAGCGCCTCGACGATTTCGCGCGTCCGGGTGGGGTATCTACAGGTGCGGCCGCACCTTTTCGGCAAAGTCGCGCATGACTTCCCGCGTGGAAGCGAGCGGGCTCTGGATAGCCAGCTCAGTTACGCCAGCCACTTCCGCAGCCTTGACCTGTTCCACAATCTCGTCGACCGAACCTATGATCGTCCGACGTGAGACTAGCCGAGCTCTGCTATCTCACGATGCAGCGTAAGCAAGGATGGGATGCTTCCCGGGCTGCGTCGGCCCAGACCGCATTCGGTGGCAACTCCGAAATCCGTGACCACGCGCTTGGCGGCCGCCAGCCGGCGCCGGGCGCCCTCGGTACCGTCGGTAAAATGGACCAGCCCAAGATACAGTTCGGTTCCCGGCTTGAGTTTGAGCCCGCGCAGCGGGGCGAAGTAGGCATCATCGTCGCGCCCGCGCGGCACTGGAATATGCGCCCAGGTGATAGAGCGGCGAATCGCGCTCGACAGTAGGTTGGTCATCTCGACCGCCGGCCCACTGTCCTTGGGCTCGATCACATGCTTATGGCCCGGATCGCCGTAACAGAAATGCAATCCCAACTCGATATCTGCCGGCACATGGTCCGAGATGCGCACGACGCCGGCCAGCAGATCCTCCCGCGGCAGACCGGAGCCGAACAACTGCCGCGTCGCTTCGGGACGGTCGGAGATCGTGTCGTACTCAAGGATCTCCAGACAGACGTCCCATTGGATGGCGAGGTCGCGATGAGGTATCGCGCGAGCGATTTCGTCGACTTCCTCGAGGAGCCGGCGCTCGTAGACCTGCCACAAGGCCGGAAACGCCGAGCGCTCGCTGAAGCTGTATGCGACCGCGAACGGCGTCGGCAGGCTAACCTGAAATCGTGTTGCATTATGGACCTTGCCTGCTGCCCGCAACCGTTTGAAATCTTGGTAGGACTCGATCGCCGTCGTGGCGTAGCCGAGCGCATCAAATTTGACATCCGCCGTCGCCGTTCCCGGCTTGAGTCCATAGAGTGTGAACGGCAAGGCGCCTGGTACCACGCGCTCGCCCGCCGCCTGGAGGCCCGTGGCATTTTGGAAAGCTTCGGCCTGGCAGCCGATCCAGCCAAGGCGAATTCCCGTTTCGCCATCCGGGATGCGCCGCACAAGATCGCCAAGCGCGGTGCCGGCCGCCTCGAACACCTCAGCAGCCGAACCGAGCGAAACGCTTCCAATCAGCAACACTGGCCGTCGCTTCGTGGATGTAGCCATCGCGATTCTCCTCAAAGGTTGTTCGAGGCTCCTGCTATTGCTCGGAGCGTCACTGCTGCCCAGACAATATCGCGACGCTCAAATACGTCAAACGGCGGCGCGATCCTGCTCTCGCCCGATCCGCGCCAGAGCATTCTTGTATGGGCGCACAGTTTAGAGACGAATCGCCGGTGAGCATCCAGCCAGTACCGGGGCAGCCTAATCGCCGTCGTCCAATGCGCAGCTCGCTACCGTCCACGATTAGATGCCGGTGAGCCCCAAGGGCTGGCGTCGAAACCTACTTACACAAGTAAGCGGTTACTAACCTTCCTCGCGAAGAATCCTATCCGCATGCCTTGACGTCAGACAGGTCTACAGTTATGTTTTATGATATGTTTTCAATTATACTTGAGACACGAGGACGCCTAAAGTGACCGGCTGGCATCATGGCCATTGGAGATGGAGCGATTTCGGGTCGGGCTTGGCCGGTCGCGGAGGTTTCGGTGCGGACTTACGCGCCGGTCTCAAACTTTCCTCATGGCGGAGAGCTCACAGTATCTAAAGTGATGATGAACGCTCCCCCTCCCACCAAGCTCTCTGAGGACCTGATGTCGGGTGGGCGCCTGTTCGCACTGGTGGCAGCGATCGAGCTTGATCTCTTCTCGCAAATCGCCGCTGGTAACCGGACTGCTGTTCAGCTTGCAACCGCGATCGGAGCTGACGAGTCTGCGCTGACGCGTCTATGCGATACTCTGGTAGCGGCCGACTACCTGCGCAAGAACGGCAGAAGCTACGCGCTCAAACCCGTGGCGACGGCATACCTGGTTAAGGGACAGCGGCTCTTCATGGGCGAATGGGCTGTCCTTACTCGCAACTCGCTGGCAATCGCGTGGTCAGGGCTTGGGCAGACGTTAATGAAAGGCAAGCCTGCGAAGGCGCAGGATGTCGACGCTGCAGCGCGCTTTTATCTCCGGCTGGTAAGAGCGATCTTTCCGATCAATTACGTGCCAGCGAAGGCCGCAGTCAGAGCGATTCCAAAGAAAGCCCGCGGCCGGATTCGCAACATCCTGGACATTGCTGCAGGGTCCGCGGTTTGGTCATTGCCTTTTGCACAGGCGCTCCCTCAAGTCCGAGTGACGGCGCTCGATTTTCCGCTGGTCCTGGAAGTCGCGCGGGAGTACACGGAAGCCTTCGGCGTTGGTGATCGTTATGAGTATGTCCCGGGTAATTTGCGCGAAGTCAATTTGGGCGCGAGATGTTATGACTTGGTGATTCTTGGACATATCTTGCATGGCCTGGGCCGCGAGTGGGCGCGTACCTTGATTGCCAAATCAGCCGCAGCATTGCGCGTGGGCGGCCTGATGCTGATCGCGGAGTTTATTGCTAACGAACAGCGCACGGGCCCCGAGGCGGCAACCCTGTTCGCCCTGAACATGCTCATGAACGAAAACACGCCGGAGGGCGACGTCTATACGATGGGAGAGCTTAAGATCTGGCTCGAAGCGGTCGGCATGAAATCGATTAAATGGATTAACGCTCCGCATCCCTCGCCGCTGATCCTCGCGACTTTAGGGGCGCACCACTCGATCTAAGAGCGGCGATACAGCGTTGCCTTGCGGCAAGCCATCGTCAGCGATTCAATCTAGCGCCTACGGCGCACCATCTCGGACGGCGCGTGCACAGTCCGGGCGAACGATGGAGATCGTTCACGTGAAACGTTCCGTGAAA
>DATJRJ010000185.1:0-2862 GCA_035504735.1 Binataceae bacterium (SeqCode) | reverse complement strand
CGGCGCATCTGTTCTTTGATTTAAACCTTGGATATTGAAACGCGGCGAGCCGGCTAAGGTCCCACCGCGTAGAGAGAAGTTTATCTGCCCGAAGGAGCAGAGTAAACGTGCCCTCGCGCGCGAGAGCGAGTGAAGAACAATCGAATGGTTACCGATGTGCGACTGTGCGAGCGCGAGAAACCTTTCACGGGGAGACTGGGGCGTTCTGTTGCTGCTGCTCGCGCTGAAGTTTCTCGAGCAACTGTTGAATGTTTTTGACCTCGACGATCTGCCATCGTCCGTCGGCGCTGCGTGCCATGTGAATCTCCCAGACTTTACCGTCACGGTCGCGGAAATCGGTGTAGGCGGTATCATCGTTGCGATGGAGCACGACGAGCGCGCCTGCGACAGCGGTGCCGGGCATCTGAACCTCTTTGGCGCCCTGGTTTACTTCGCGCTCGGCCCACGATTCGACCATCCCGGCGACGGGCTTGGAGAACAACTCGACCGCGCCTTTACCAAGGAACTGGCCCAACGGATCACTGCCTGAGCCCTGGTTGGCGAGCATCTCGTAGCCGGCGTGCTTGACCACGCTTTCGAAATCGACGAACTGGGCGGCGCGTTCGCCGTCGCGCGCGTCGATCGCGCGCTTCAGTTGAAATACGGCGAAAGCCGGCGTGCCGGGAAGATAGAATAAGGCCCACCAGGCGAGGACGAGGACCACAATAGCCGCGGTCCAATGGCGAAGCAGAAAACGGCCCATCGGTTCATCTTGCCGCGACTGGCTATCAGTGTCGAGGTTAGGCGAATGCTTCTTCGGGCAAGTACTGGATCGACCTTGATGCCGCACATAAGCTGGTGGGTAATCGTCACAAGCGGCGGAGTGCATGAAATACATGTGGAAGGCATTTATCGCTCGGCTCTTCCGATTACGGATCGAACTGGTCCTGGTACTCGCGTTGGGACTGCTTGCGCTCGCGCCAAAAATCAGTGGGCCGCCGCTGATCGATTGGGACGAGGCGACATACGCGGAAGTTACGCACGAGGCATTGGTCAGCGGACACTACCTGGATTTCACCTGGAATGGGGCACCTTATCTGAAAAAGCCGCCGCTGCTGTTCTGGATGATGGCGGCGTCGTTCAAGACTTTCGGCGAGAATGAGTTCGCGGCGCGGCTGCCTTCGGTACTGATGGGGCTGGGAACGCTGGCGCTGATCTACTTCGGGGCGAGCGCGGTTGCGGGCCGGGCGGCGGGAACGTTCGCGGCGTTGATGCCGCTGGGATTCTATTTTTTTCTTGCGCGCGGCGGGCGCGAATGCGCTACCGATGGGCCGCTTTTATTCTTCACCACACTGGCGCTGTACGCTTTGACGCGTGCGCGAACTAATCGCCGCTGGCTGGCGCTGGTCGCGATCGGGTGCGGGCTTGCGATTTTGAGTAAAGGCGCGGCCGGTCTGATTCCGCTAATCGTCGCGACGGTGGCCATGCTGGCGCTGCCGAGTTTTGCGACGCTCGGATGGAGCGGATTGTTCGTAGTGTTTACCGGGGCGGTGATTGTGGCTGCTCCGTGGTATGCGTACCAGGCGTTCTCGAATCCGCCGATGTTCTTTTCGAGCTTGATCGGTCATGAGACGGTGGAACGCGCGTTTAGCCATCTCGAAGGTAATACGCGGGCGTCGAACTACACGCTGGTGACATTCTATTCCGAGGTGCGGTACCTGTGGCCTTTGATTTTGCCGCTGCTAGCGTTGGCCCTGGTCCGGCTTGGCAATGGACTCAGACGCGCGCTGGTGGAGATCGACCCGGCGATCCATCTTTGGGTGCTTTGGTTCGCAATTGCTTTCGGCGCGGCATGTGCGGTGCAGACCAAGCTGCCGTGGTATATCGTGCCGGCGCTGATTCCGGTGGCATTGGCCGGCGGCACGATATTGGGTGCGGCGTTCGGTCAGGAGGGGCCGCTCAAGAAACATTCGATGGCGCTGGCGACGATCGCGCTTGGGTTGATCGTGATCGGAGCGCCGGCGCGATGGCAGTTCGAGAGCGCGACGGCGGACGCTCAGCGCGAGCGGAGCCTGGCGGCCTATACGCTAGGGATGCGAGCGCGCGGGGTAGGAGTACTGCGCGGCGGAGGCGAACTGTTCTTCGCCGGCATAGAGCAGCCGACGTTGGTTTATTACAGCGGTATGCGATGCCATTTCGTTGAGACGTCGGAGCTCAAGCAGGTCGAACTGGTTGGGGCGGAGCGGGTGCCGCGCCATCTCAAATTCCTCGACCTGGTGTTGCTGGACTCGAGAAATCGCGCGACCGCGATCGGAAATCTGGGATCGGAGTGGAGCAAGCTCACCGCGCCGGGCGAGGACTTGCAGCAGGAGCTCACCGACGCGGATGAACTGGACGATTCGGATGCGATGGATTAGACGTAGCCGCTGACCGACCCGGACAACAGGCTAGCTGCGGGTTTGTCGAGCAGCCAGATCACCGTGCCTTGTTTAGGATCGATCAACTGGGCGGGGAATTGCGAGGGATCTCGCGGTCCCTGAAGAACGTTTTTCACCGCCTGCGCCTTGTTCTGGCCCGAGACAATGAACATCACGCGCGCGGCGTTGTTTAGCACCGGCGGGGTGAGAGTCAGGCGATGGCGCTGCGCCGCGTTGACTTCAGCGTGGGCCACGATCCTGCGTTGCTCATTGATCAGCGGGCTTCCCGGAAACAGCGAAGCAATATGGGAGTTATCGCCCATGCCGAGCAGTATCAGATCGAAGCGCGGAAATTCGCCATCCTTGAGAGCGAAGAAATCTTTCAAGTCCTGCTCGTACGCAGCCGCGCCGGCAGCGGGCGAATCTTCACCGCGCATGCGATGAATCTGTTCGGGCGAGAGAGGCA
>DATJRJ010000184.1:0-42051 GCA_035504735.1 Binataceae bacterium (SeqCode) | reverse complement strand
GCCCTACATAACGAACTTCGCTGCCCAACAAGTCGTTCCAGATTGTTGCCATTACGTGGCTCCTCTCGGGCCGACAATAGTATCCCCAAAGCCCTTAGCACAATCTAACTCTTTTGAGCCGTCTTCCGTGAAAGCTCGGATGCTGGCAGACTGCGGGTGGGGATCCATCCGCAATGCCTTCAGCCAAGCCGAACGATCCTGCAAACGCACCGCGAGGTACGATTTCGATGGAGCGCGCCGCGGAGGCGACACTGGTTATCCGCCTCCTCGGCCAATGGCATCTGCAGCGCAATCTGCCGTCGGCAACTGAAGTGGTTCGGGAATTATCCAGGAAGCCGGCCTTGCGGCGGGTCGCGTTTGACTCCGCCGGCCTCTTTAGCTGGGACAGCGGGTTGGTTTCCTTCGTTGCCAATGTCAGCGAATTTTGCGGCGCGCACGGCATCACCGATGACCGCGGCGGCTTGCCCGCCGGTGTACAACGCCTGCTGGAACTCGCCGAAGCGGTGCCCGAGAAGCAGGGCGCCCGTACCAAGCCGCCCCGGGCAGGGATTTTCACGCGGATTGGCGACGTCGTAATCGGCTACGGCCTTTCGGCCGGTGAGGCGCTCGAGTTCGTCGGCGATCTGGCGATCGCGAGTGGACAGCTGCTCTCGGGTGCGGCCCGCTTTCGGCGCATCGATCTGATGCAAAATCTCCAGGACTGCGGGCCGAGCGCAGTCGGAATCGTCACGCTGATCTCATTTCTGGTGGGCGTAATCCTGGCATTCATGGGAGCGGTCCAGCTGCAGCAGTTCGGCGCGTCGATCTACGTGGCAGACCTGGTCGCGATTGGGATGCTGCGCGAGATGGGGGCGATGATGACCGCGATCATCATGTCGGGTCGCACCGGCGCGGCATTCGCGGCGCAACTCGGCACCATGAAGGTCACGCAGGAGATCGATGCGTTGTCGACTATGGGCATCTCGCCATTTCAATTTCTGGTGCTGCCGCGGATTATCGCGCTGGTCCTGATGATGCCCTTACTCTGTCTATATTCTGATTTGATGGGAATCCTGGGCGGCGCGTTCGTCGGCGTGACCATGCTGGATATTTCGTTTATCAGCTACGTGCGGGAAACGATTGGAGCGATCTCACTCGATAACCTCTTTCTCGGTGTGGCCAAAGCGACTGTATACGGCGGACTGATTGCGATTGCCGGCTGCTTGCGCGGTTTCCAGTGCGGCAGCAGCTCATCGGCCGTCGGCGATGCTGCGACCCAGGCGGTGGTCACCTCGATCGTGATGGTGGTGATAGCCTGCGGTATCTTCGCATTTGTCAGCAGTCTAATTGGTATTTGAGTGGCTACTCAGTTGAACGACCCTCCGCTGATTGGTGGTAAAGCTTCCGCTGATGAACAGCATATCGTGGTGCGAAATCTCACCATGGCCTACGGCAGCTTCGTGCTGATGCGCGATTTGAACTTCACCGTCCAACGGAGCGACATTTTTATTATCATGGGCGGCAGCGGTTGCGGCAAAAGCACGCTGCTCCGGATATTAATCGGACTCAAGGAGCCGGCGACTGGAGAAATTATTTACGGCGACGTCAATTTCTCCAGCGCGGAACCCGCACAGCGCGAGCGTCTGCTGCGGCGTTTTGGTGTTTTATACCAGGGCGGGGCGTTGTGGAGTTCGATGACCTTAGCGGAAAACGTCGGCCTGCCGCTGGCCGAATTTACTGACCTGACCCCCGCGCAAATCCGCGAGCTTGCGTCGCTTAAATTGGCTTTCGTCGGTCTCAAGGGCTTCGAGGATTACTATCCCAACCAGATCAGCGGCGGAATGCAGAAACGGGCGGGACTGGCGCGCGCCATCGCGCTTGACCCGGAAGTCGTGTTTCTCGATGAACCATCCGCCGGTCTGGACCCAATCAGCTCCCGCTTGCTCGACGACCTGATCCTCGAGCTCCGCGCCAGCCTCGGCGCAACTATCGTTGTGGTAAGCCACGAATTGGCAAGCATCTTCGCGATCGGCAATAACAGCATCTTCCTGGATGCCGAGAGCCGCACGATGATCGCCTCGGGTAATCCGAAGGAACTGCTCACGAACTCGACGAATCCGATCGTGCACCGTTTTCTCACCCGCGGAGCGCAGCAGAAGGAGTCGGTAAACACTCATGCCTAAGCGAATCAGCTCAGCCGCAATCGGAGCTTTCGTGGTTGGGAGTTTGGCGCTGGTCTTGATCGCGGTGGTGGTTCTTAGCGCCGGGCGCCTGTTCAGCAAACCGCATAAGTTTGTCTGCTTTTTCCAGGGCAGTCTCAACGGGTTGAGGGTCGGTGCGCCAGTGAAAGCGCGCGGTGTGCAGATTGGATCGGTGACCCAGATTCTGCTGCGTCTTCCGCGCGCGGAGGGCACCCTCCGTGTCCAGGAAAGCTTGACCGAGCTGCCGGTGATTTTCGAGATCGACGAATCACAACTCAAGGCCAGAGGCGGAACCGGTAAGGTGCTGCAATCCGGCGAGCTCATGAACCTCATCCAACGGGGACTGCGGGCTCAGCTCGGAACGGAAAGCTTTCTGACCGGTCTTTTATATATCGATCTCGACCTGCATCCAGGCACCCCGGCCAACTTCGTGATGGTACCCGGCAGCGGCCCGTACCGCGAAATTCCGACTATCCCCACCGATCTGCAGCAGGTCCAGGAGAGTGCGATGCGGACGCTCGCGAATTTCGAGAAGATCGATTTTGGCGCGCTCGCAGGGTCGATGACGAACGCCGCAAACGCAGTCAGAGATCTGCTTGGTTCGCCGAACCTCAGGGCTACGCTCGGCTCTCTGAGAAGCGCGAGTGCGAATTTGAACACCACGCTGGTCGCCTTCCGCCAGGACCTCGCTCTGTTCAACGGCAGAGTCGACCCGGTTCTGACCAGTCTCAAGAAAACCAGCGATCACGCCAACCTGGCGCTGGCGCAGATGACGACCGCGGTGGCCCAGCTGCAGATGACTTTGGCCCCGGACGCGCCACTCGCCTATCGCCTGAACATCGCGCTGCAAGATTTCTCGCAGGCCTCCAACGCGATGCGCGAACTGGCTGATTATCTGCAGCGCAATCCAAGCGCGCTGGTGCGCGGTAAATACGTCTCCGAGTCGAGCCGATGACGCATGCCGGGTACCATCGCCTACGATCGCTCGCCATTACGTTGCTGCTCGCGGCAGCAGGCTGCACCGTCCTTGCGCCGCAGAAAGACGAGTCGAAATTCTACCTGCTCACCCCGATTCCAGTCGGTGCTTCAACTGCCATGTCGCCGGTCAATCCGGGGCGCGAGCTGTCGATCGGCATTGGACCGGTCACGTTTCCTGGGTACCTCAAGCGGTCGGAGATCGTGACCCGCACCAGCGACGACCAGCTCGTGCTTTCAGAGAATCAGCGATGGGCGGAATCGCTCGACGCGAACTTCCAAAGCGTCCTGGCGCAGGATTTATCGCAGATGCTGGCGACCCAGCGGATCGTGATATTTCCCTGGTATGGTACTACCCACATCGATTACCAGGTCGAGATCCAGATCAGCAGGTTCGATGCGAGCTCGGATCGTCAATCGCGGCTCACCGCCAGATGGAGTATCAAGAATGGTGCGAACGGCAATATACTATTTGCGACTGAGACGACCAACACTTCGGCGGTAGCTGGTGACGATCTGGCCGGCTCGGCCGCGCTCAGCCGCGATGTCGCTGAGCTGAGCCGGGAAATCGCCAATCGTATCAGAGAGCTGAATTCGGGCGGCACGATCGCATCCGTGCCGGATGCGAACTGACTGTTGCGATATTCCGTCGGCGGCGGATGGACCGCCTATCCAATCGCCTGTAAACGACTGTAGATGTCGTCATACAAGAGAAACGTGATGCCCACGGTTCCCTCCACGACTTCGATCACGCGCCTGCGATCGGCTTCGGTCGGCGCAAACTCGTTGAGCAGCCGGTCGCCGATACTCGAATGTTCTTCATCGGCAACGTCATGCACCGTCCAGAAGTCCACGGCCTTTTCGGAAAGCCCGAAACGCTGCTGAAGGGTGCGCGCCAGCCTCGAGAAGACACCTGGGCCCTGCGCCTCGCCGGCCAGCATGTGCGCCGCCACTCCTTCAAGAAAACTCGAACCGCACATCTGTATAAAGTATGACTTGAAAGCCAGCGCTCCCGCGCCGTACACCGGGTTCATCATCTGATCGCGATCGAGTCCGAGCCCGGCGCCGAAATTCAGATAGAGTTGATGATGAGGTACGCCTTTGGCGAAGAGCCGGCCGGTCGCTTCTTCGTAACAGACCTCGGCGATCATCTCGCGCCATTTCGGGTCGGGGCATATCACGTATAAGCGGCCGTGGTAGTTGTGATTGTGAAGCGGGACGATTCCGAACTGTCGCGCAAACTCGCATACTTGCGGCCTGGTGAAAGTGCCCTCCAGCAAACCCACCCAGAGCGGGTGATCCTGAAATTGCCGCCGCTTATGAATCTCCCGGACTTTTTGCAGGGTCGCTTCAACCGACAATGCCATGATTTTTTCCTTGCCTATCGCTGCGCAAACCCACCCGGAGAATCGTCGCGGTCAGATCAGATAGGCCCTGGCCGCCGCGGTCTCGTCTGAGAGGTCGACGAAGTCGGCGGTACGCCGCGTGAAAAATTCGCTGCGTAAACCATCCGGATCGAGCAGGAAAAAACTCCGCTTCGACGGATGATCGATGATCTTTTCGGGCACGATCCCACGCGCGTCCAGCCGCGCAAGAGCATCAAGCAATGCGGCTTCGCTGTCCAACTCGAAGGCGACATGATGGTAAACCGGCGCCGGAGCGCGATAGATCGCGAGATGATAGCGATAATCCTGACTGCTGCCGCGCAGGCACACGATCGATTCGTCGGCCGCGGACCAGACCGGCCGCATCCCGCCAACGGTCGTGTAAAAATCCAACATCCGCGGCAAATCGGCGCTGCCCAAGACCACATGCGTGACCCGCCGCGGGTGGACGGTCGCCTGATCGACGGTCCGGACTTCGGGATCGAGATCGTAGCGCGAGTCCGTGAATGGTTGCGCAGCCTCGGGATTCCACGCGCCACTAATCAAGTCGAGCGGGCCGTGCAGGACCGTGCGCCACTCCTTGACAGTATCGCAATAGAACTCGATGTAGTTGCCGTCGGGGTCGAACATATAGATGCTGTGCGCGACCTGATGGTCGACGGTCTGATCGAATGGAATCCGGTTGGCTGTGATGCGCTGGTAGGCTGCGACCAGTTCGGCCTCGTTCTCCAGTTCCCAGGCGATATGATTCAAACCGGAATCGAGACCGATGCCCTCGGGAATTTGCAGCAGTCCATCGCGTCCATAGCGCGCCTTGCCGCCGGTGGTTTCGATCATCCCGAGATCGTGCGGGGTATGCCCAGTGCCGAGGAAGGAAGCGACCAGGCTCGGTTCGGTGAACTCAATCGTCAGTCCGCAGATCTCATTGTAGAAGCGCTCTGAGCGGCCAAGATCCTTCACCCAGATATTGGCGTGACCCAGACGGCGCGGACGAAAGTACGTGCTGTCGATGTCCATCCTTTCACCTTACGCGGCAAGCGCCAAAGACTCAGAATGCGATGGATCCGGTTGAAACAATGAAACAGAGCAGTGCCTCGTGTCAACGCGGGTTGAGAACGTTGACATAAGATGCGCGTCAGTACGGCTCCGCCCCGGGCAGCTCAGGACGACAAACGATCTCAATGCCGGGACGGTCTCGAATCGCGCCGTCTCCGCTCTCACTGGTTGAAAATATCTTTGAAGAAGTCGCGCATCGCCTGCCACGAGCGATGATCGGCCTCTTTATTATACGCGAGGCCGGAGAAGTGAAGTTTATCGGCGTCGGGATTGGTGAAGCTATGCTGGGCACCGCTGTAGATATTCACTTCCCAGTCGGCGTCCGCCTTGCGCATCTCATCCTCGAAGGCTACCACCTCTGCGGGCGGGACGAAGGGATCGTTGGCTCCCTGACAGACGAGGATTTTGGCTTTGACCTGGCCGGGCTTGGCAGGATCGTGGGTGTTAAGAGGCCCATGAAAACTGACCACGCCGGTCACCTCGGCGCCGCTGCGCGCCAGCTCTAAAACAGTGGCGCCGCCAAAGCAGTAGCCGATCGCAGCGGTGTAGCGAGGATCGACCAGGCGGTTGCGCTTGAGCTCCTGGAGCGCATCTGCGATGCGGGCGCGAA
This sequence comes from Binataceae bacterium (SeqCode), assembly GCA_035504735.1. Classification (GTDB taxonomy): domain Bacteria; phylum Desulfobacterota; class Binatia; order Binatales; family Binataceae; genus JAJPIG01. The sequence goes on along the minus strand of DATJRJ010000184.1, from coordinate 35,845 downwards.
GCTCCTTGCGGTCGCCGGCCTCAAGCTGGCGGGACCAGGCGGCCGCTTGTTTGAAGTCGGCGGCATTTTTTCCACCGCCATAGATGTCCACGGCCATCGCGACGTATCCAAGCTCGGCCAGCATCTGCGCCCGCCTTTTTGCATAGTCATTCAATCCCCACCATTCGGGCACGACCAGGACACCCGGCCGCTTCGTACTTACGGCGCCGGAATAGACGAGGAAGCTATGCGCCACAACGTGGCCTTCCTGGTACGTCACGATCGCGGTCTTGATTTCCGCGTGGGCCTGCCCGGCAGCGGCAAGCAAAAGCATCGCCACGAAGAGCGAAACGATAAATTTTATGAATCTCTTTTGTATATTCATTACTCGCGATCGTTTTGAACCTGCTACTCTCGATCGCGACTAGCGTCAATAGTCGTGTTTGCTGTGCGAATACCTGACAGATGCTGCGGCTCTAATGGATTGTCACGAGCCGATATTCCGTATGCGTCGCAATTCCACGGGCGGTTCTGGGAGAAACAATTGTGGATTAGAAGAGAGAGAAGTCGCGCGGGGATTACCTGCCCGCAGTGCTGGATGCCATCGGCGGCTCGCGGACCGTCAGAATCCGCTTCAGGACCGCTGAAAGCTCTGCCAACTTTACGGGCTTACTTATGAATTCATCCATTCCGGCGGCGAGGCATTTCTCGCGATCGCCTGCCAGTGCATGTGCCGTCATTGCGACAATTTTAGTATGGCGGCTGGCACCCTCGCGGCGTCGAATCTCGCGGGTCGCTTCATAGCCGTCGAGATCAGGCATCTGGCAGTCCATCAACACCGCGTCATAGTGGGTTCGCGCCGAGGCCTGCAGTGCTTCGAGGCCAGTGGTAACCGCGTCTGCGGCGTAGCCCAGTTTATCGAGCTGTCGGATTGCGAGGTTACGATTCTCGGCATTGTCATCGGCGACCAGGATCCGGCGGTTGGGTTTCGGCGCCTGCTCGCTGCCGGCCGCTTCCGAGTGCTCGTGGATGCTGCGGCCCTGCCGCGCAAGGCCGTCGCGTTGGGGAAGGACTTCAGATTGGCGCCTTGCAGATGGCAAAGATTTTGAATCATCGCCCGACGAAGTTGGCGTGAAGAGAGCAGTCAAGCGGCTGAGAAATTCGGTCGGTTTGACGAATTCGGGAAGACAGCCGTCGACGGAGACCGGGGCCCGCTCGTGCCAGGAATCAACGGTCGGTATCAGGATGACGCGAATTTCGGCGAGCTTCGGGTCGGCTCGGATCAGCCCTGTGAGAATGGCAGCGTCTTCAACCGGAAGATGAAGCAGGACGGCCTCGAAGGGCCGCTGCTCGGCATTATCCAGCAGCATCGCGATGGCTTCTGGAGCCGCGGCGGTCGATTCAGCGTGCATACCCCATGAAGTCGCCTGTTCAGCGAGCAACTGCCGGATTCCGTCCATCGTGCTGAGGACAAGAATCCGGCGCCCGCGCAGCAGTTCAAATTCGCCGCTCTCCTGAACCGTCTCAGCCTTGCCGAATTTAGCGGTGAACCAGAAGGTCGAACTGGCGCCAACCTCGCTTTCGAGGCCAATTTTGCCGCCCATAAGGGCCACCAATTCGGAAGCGATGGCGAGGCCCAATCCGGTCCCTCCAAAGCGCCGCGTCATCGAGCCGTCGACTTGCGAGAACGGTTGGAATAAACGTTGCCGTCCCTCGGGCGCGATCCCGATGCCGGTGTCTCTGACCTCGCAGCGCAGGGTGATCGTAAGATCGATGGGCTGTTCGAGCTTGACTCTGACCGTAATGCAACCGCGGGCGGTGAACTTGATCGCATTGCCGACCAGGTTGGTAAGCACCTGTTCGAGGCGAAATGGATCGCCGAATAGTTTTGACGGGACGGCAGGATCGATCGCGAGCGCCAGTTCGAGTCCTTTTCGACGCGCCAGGATCGCGACCAGATCGATCAGGTGCTCGAACACGGGTGCGGTTTCGAATTCCACGTTTTCCAGGCACAACTGGCGCGCTGAGATTTTGGAGAAATCCAGGATGTTATTGATGATCATCAGCAGGTTGTTGGCCGCGGCTCCGACCCGGCCTAGATCCCCGCGCTGCTCGTCCGTCAGTGGCGTATCCAGCACCATCTCGGTCAGGCCGATAATCGAGTTAAGCGGCGTACGGATTTCATGACTGGTATTGGCGAGAAATTCGGACCTTAGCTTCGCCAGTTCGAGCGCCGCATCGCGTGCCGCGTTGCTTTCGATAATGCCCGCTTTCAGCTCCGAATTGAGTTTGCGTACCTGCTCCTGACTGCCTTTGAGTTGGGTGATCTCGGTAACCACCATGCAGACCACCGCCGACTCGCCGATCCCGGTGAAACGGATCGAGAGTTGGGCGGCAATTTCCCTGCCGTCGGCGGCCACCAGATCGAACTCGCCTTCGGTGGCGCGGTGCTGAGCGTCTTTCAATAGCGCATCAAAGCGTTGGCGATCATCGGCCCTGATGAACTGCCGAAAATCCATCGCAAGGTGCGGGTCAGACGCCGAGCTTTCGCTCGTTCCCTCGTGAAGGGGTTCGAGGCTCGGCTCGGCCTCGAGCCCGAGCATCTTGACGAACGCCGGATTGGTTTCGAAAACTCTGGCATCGCCGGTGGTGATAAGGACGCCGACCGGGACGTTATTGAACAAGTTGTGGTAGCGCGATTCGGCCTGTCGATGCGCGCGACGTACCGCGGCGTCGCGCAGCTCGCGCTCGACGGCCGGCCAGAGCCGCGCCAAGTTGTGCTTCATGATGTAGTCATTGGCGCCGGCTTTCATGGCTTGCACGGCGACCTCCTCGCCAATAGTGGCCGAGACCAGAATGAAGGGCAGATCGGGTTCTTTCTCCCGCAGCAGCTTTAGGGTGCGCAGCCCGCTGAAGTACGGCATCGAGTAGTCGGCGATAACTAAATCCCACCCCGGCTGCGCCAGCGCCGCCGCCATCGCCGCTGACGTGTCGACGCGCTGATAGCTCAAGTCGAAGCCGCCGCGCCGCAGGGTCCGAGCGATCAGCTCCGCGTCGTCCGCCGAGTCCTCAACGATCAAGACTTGCAGCTTGCGTATCAGCCGTTTCGAGCAGCCTATGAAATGTGTCTTCACCTTTGAGCGCCGGAGCGTGCGGAAGAAGATGCGCCAATCGTCATGCCGTGGTGCGCATAACTCATGCCGCACTGCACGCCAGTGGTTTACTTCTCAAGGCGAGACGTAACGGGCTATGGGTAAGTGCGAGCCGCCAATAAGATGACGGAGCTATAGAATTGCCGCCCGCGATTGGGCAGGTGAATTACCTGGTTCTCAGATAGATAGCGGCGCTGAATGGCGGAAGTCCGATTCGCCCCGGTGCTGACTCAAGGACCGCAGGCGGCAGCATGGTCGGCGCGCCGCCAAACTTCCGATCACCGGTGAAGAGCGCGAGCATCGCATCTCCGGCTCCGGATGGTATCGGTATCTCGCGTGCCGCCGGGCCGAGATTGCAGAACACGAAGGCGGCCGAGCCCGACGGATCACCGCGCTCGACGGTCATCCAACGTTCTGCCTCGCTGGACTCGACGCGCGTCAGATCCTTACGGCAATTCGAAAGGCAGCGATGGCGGGTGCGGAGATTTATCAGTTCCCGATTGAACGCGAGCAGCTCGCGATGCGGCGCGCGTGCGATTTCGCTCCAACCAAGGCGCGACTCTTCGAAGGTTGCAACCGCCTGCGGATCGCGGAAAGTCCGGTTGCGGAAGAAACTCTCATATTCGCGCTGGCGGCCCTTGGAGACTGCATCGGCCAGTCCCGGATCATTGAAACTGGTGAAGTAATCGAACGGCGACGATGCACCGAACTCTTCGCCCATGAAAAGCATCGGCAGATTCGGCGCGCAAAACAGGATCAACGAGGCGAGTTTCTGCTGCTCGAGCGTCAGGAGCCTGGAGAGTCTGGCGCCGCCTTCGGCGTTGGCAATCTGATCATGATTCTGATTGAAGACGACGAACTGCCGACCGGGATTCCGCGCCGATGAAACCCCATGCCGTCGTTGACGATATTGCGACTGGCGGCCGTTGTAGACGTATCCTTCTGTCAGTGCGACGCAGACGTCGCCGACAGTCCCGAAATCGGAGAAGTAGCCGTGCCGGCTCTCGGTCAGCAGGGCATGCAGCGCGTGATGAAAGTCATCGTTCCATTGCGCGTCGAGCCGATATCCTCCCTGCGCGACACGATTGATGATGCGAGTATCGTTGAGGTCGCTTTCCGCGATCAGCCAGGCCTTGCGCTTTAGCGCTCGCGCCTGTTGATGAAATTCGTCCGCCAGTTCGTGCAAGATATGATACGCGCCGAAATCGAAAATTCCGTGAATCGCATCGAGACGCAACGCGTCGATGTGGTACTCGGTCAGCCAGTAGCGGGCGTTGTCGATGAAGAATCGGCGCACGCCATCGCTCTGCGCGCCATCGAAATTTAGCGCCTCTCCCCAGGGTGAATGATAACGATCGGTGAAATACGGACCGTATTCGCCGAGATAGTTTCCCTCGGGTCCGAGGTGGTTGTAAACGACGTCGAGGACCACCGCCAACCCCTCGCGATGGCAGGCGTTGACCAGGCGCTTCAATCCATCGGGGCCGCCGTATGCGGCATGCGGCGCATAGAGGCTGACGCCGTCGTAGCCCCAGTTGCGTGCTCCTGCGAAGGTTGCAACCGGCATCAATTCGATCGCGGTCACGCCGAGCTCACGCAGATAGGGCAAACGGCCTATCACACCATCGAAAGTGCCCTCGGGCGTGAACGTGCCGGTGTGAAGTTCGTAAAATATGAAATCGCTGAGCGCGAGCCCCTTCCAGTTGTGGTCGCTCCATGCAAAAGCATTGGGATCAACGACTTGAGAGGCCTCATGGACGCCGCGCGGCTGAAACCTCGAAACCGGATCCGGGCGAAGGCTGCCGCCGTTCAGTTGGTAAAAGTACTCAGCGCCGGCGGCCACACTCGCTTCGAAAACCGCGAAGCTCCCATCCGTCTCGCGTTCCATCGGGATGATCGCCGGCACGGGACGGACTACATGCAGAGTCAGGTTCGTGACCAGCGGGGCCCAGGTCCGAAACCGCACACCACCCGGCTCCGGATTGGCAGTGAACTCGAGTCGCCAGGGACAGACTTGTTGAGCCGGCAAGATCTGCTTGCTCATGGCGACGGCACGAGCATCGCGATCGGCATCTGGGCAAACACTTCCGCGAGTGTGAGTCGCCGTCCGGCGCCGTCCGGATGCGAATCGATCGTGCGGCCTGTGAAGAGGTCGAGGTAACGCTTCGCCGGTGCGCAATCCGTCGCAAGATTAGGTGGCAGCGCGAGCGTTGCATCCGACCAGACCCGCCCCGCAGGAAAGGAATTCCGATCGATACCGAGGTCCATGAAGAATCGGCCCGCGGCGATTATCACGTGACGATGGTCGTGGCAGCGCGCGAACGCGACAGTATGGCGCGCGCGTTCTCCGGCGGGCGTCAGTCCCACATAGCTGCCGCGGCCGAAGAGGTCGGGATATTCACGACGGAAGAGCAGAGCGCATCGAGTTACGTACATCTTTATGCGGCCGTCGCTGGCGCTCGCCAGGAGCTCCTCGACCAGTTTGAGACGGTTGCCGGAGGCGCGATGTATCAGATCCTCGAGCATCGCCTGGCGCAGGGCGAAGTCTATCGGCCGGCGGTTATCCGGATCGACGAGGCTGTCATCCCAGAGCTCGTTCCCCTGGTACAAATCGGGAATGCCCGGCGAACCAATCTTCAGCAGAGTCTGGGAAAGTGAATTGAGCATTCCGGCGGTTCCCACCGGATGACGAAAGCGCTTGAAATCGGACAAAAAAGTATTGTCGGGATCCGGCTGCAGCACTTTTGTAATAAAACTGGCGAGCGCCCGATCGTGGGCTTCGTTGGGGTTGATCCAGCTCGTCCGAAGCTTCGCCTCATGGGTGGCCTTCTGCATGTATGTCTGGATACGCGCAACGAAACGTTCGTGTTCGTCCGCAGACATCGAACCCAGTGGCCACGCGCCGATCAGGGTCTGGTAGAGAAGGTATTCCTCGTTGCCGTCTGGCACCGGGATTCCTTCCACTTCGGTACGCGCCGACGCCGTCATTTGATGCCATCGTTCCACGGCTGCTTCCCAAGCCTCCGCAATCTCGGACAGCACGTTGATTCGGGCGCGCACGTCCTCGCTGCGTTTCGTATCATGGGTGGAAGTGGCCGACAGTGCGTGCGGCCAGGCGCGTAACCTGCGCTGATTGCGAGCGTGAAACGCTTCCACCGGGATACCGAATGCGGTCGGTTCGTTGCCGACCTCGTTGAGCGAGGCGAGCGGGTAATAACGATACAACGCAGTATCTTCAAATCCCTTGGCCATCGCCGGAGCGGTGAGCTGTTGGAAACGCAGTGCAAAGTCGAGCCTTTCGTCGCGCTCGGTCTGGTCCAGCCCATCGGGATGAATGAGCAGGAGGACAGCAGCGACGAAGTCGAAGACTACTTTGCTGAGCGCTGGATTCCGCTTCTTGGCGGCCGCGGTCGCGGCCTCGATCTGTCGTTGATCCTCGGCGCTGACCACGCCCGCGGAACTTACGTAAGAGCGATAGACGGGAAAACAGGCGATCATTTCGGCTAATGCGCGCCCGAGGCTATTGAGCGTGAAATCGCGCGACCATCGATGTTGTTCGGAGATACGGTCAAGCTTGCGCGACAGCACGTTCTGTTCGCCCGACATCGAAGCGCGCAGCACGAGTTTCTTCGACTCGTTTAGCACGTCGCGGAAGTAGCGGCGCCGTCCGCTGAAGCGCGCATAAAAATCTTCCAGGTAAGCGCGGCTGCCGGGTTCGACAAACAACTCGTTGAGATCATTGAGGAACTCATAACCGGTGGTGCCATAAACCGGCCAGTCAGCGCGTAATGACTCGTCGACGCCCAGGATCTTTTCGACCACCACGTAAAACGGCAACGCGCTCGGAGCGCTGCGGTCCTGGCTGCCCGCTTCGCCCTCGCCGGCGGGAGCCCCAGTCTCGGCCAGCGCACGCGCACATTCACGCTGCAGCAGATCGAGATACTGCTGCGGGTCGCGAAGCCCGTCGACGTGGTCAATTCTAAGACCGGTCACCAGGCCTTCCCGAATCAAGCGCAGCGGAAGCTCATGGGTGGCCGCAAACACCTCAGGCAGTTCGACTCGGATCGCAGCCAGTTCATTGACGTCAAAAAACCGGCGATAATTTATCTCGTCGGCCGCCACGCCCCAGAAACTCAGGCGATACGCTTGATTGTCCAGGAGCTTCTCCAGGCGATCGAAGCTGTGCGTAACGCCTTTCGTTCCGTTCAGGTCCGCGATCGACTTTTCGATTGCGGAGCGCACGGCGGGGCTCGCCGCGATCAGTGCCGCCAATCGCTGCTTGGTAATTTCCTTTTCGCGCTGTCGCTCTCGCACTTTCGCGAGGTCAGTTTCCGTCCGCAGCGGTAGATAATTGAGCGCGGTGATGATGCTGGCCAGCTCGAGTGCATCGTGGTTCGGCTCGCCCGGCTCATGCGTAAGAGTCGCCATCGCCGGCTCCAGAATTTCCGTCCAGGTCCGCGGTGCAAGCGGGAAAACCATGTTGCCGTATGTCGCCGCGAACGCACCCGCTTGCTGGATAATGGTGATTTCCTGGTTCTCCAGCACGTGGCCATACTGCGCCGCGAGCACCGGGAGCAGGACCTTGTCGCTAAGATCTTGCTTGGGAGGATGCCAGTCGATATCGAAATATGAGGCATACGGAGAGCTCGGTCCGTTCTCCAGCACGTCGAACCACCAGGCGTTGCCGCGATCGGCGATACACACATGATTCGGAACCGTGTCGGACACTACGCCCATGCCGAGGCCGCGCAGCTTTAGGGCGAACTCACGAAAAGCCTGCTCGCCGCCGATTTCGGGATTAAGCCGGCGATGATCGACTACGTCGTAGCAATGCAAGCTGCCACTGCGAGCCTGCGCCAGTGGAGAGATGTAACAGTCGCTAATGCCGAGCTGGTTGAAATACTCAACCAAACCGCGGGCGTCGGCGAAGGTAAAGCCGCGATGGAGTTGGAGGCGGTAGGTGGCCGATGGAATGCGCGCGGTCACGGACGTGGTTTGCGACGCGAATTCAGTTACGACACTACTGTTTGCGGCTACCAGCGGCCCCATTTAGCCGACCAACCTGGCAAATGAATAATCGAATTGTCGCAGTAGCGCCCGAAGATAGCGAGGGCCGGGAAAATCGACCCTCGCCACTTCTAACAGCAGCTCTCGCCAACGTCAAAACGGGGAGTATCAGTCGGTCTTCGACGTGTTCAAAACCACCAGGTCATTGGTCACCGCTTTGACGCCCTCTGTTTGCTTGGCGAGTTGCACGGCCCGTGAGGCAGTACCAGTGGAAGGTACACTGCCGTTAAGTTGCACAACTCCAGCTATAGTAGTGACGTGGATATCCGCTCGCTTAGTGATTCCCGCTTCGTGTAGGGCGGTCTTCACTTTCGCGGTAATCTTGGTATCGCGCATGGCGGTCGCAGTTCCTTCGCCGGCATGCCTTGCAGCAGCCATCGTATCGGAACCTGCCTGTTCCATAGATTGCCCCGCCTGGTGCATCGACTCGCTCGCCGGCGGATTGCTGCTGGTTTCCTGAGCAACGGCAGGAATTGCAATCGCGAGTCCGAATACTGTGACAGGAACGACCATCGTTCTAATCAACCAACTAGTTTTCATATTGTCTCCGGCCTTCTTCTTTTCGCAATTTATCTCAATGTGCTTTCGTACATTGATTAGTCACCTGCTTCCTTAAGTTCATTCGATATAGATGAGGAGGCCATGGCTATACGAATAATGAATGCACATATTAGAGTTACTGCGCCCCCAACGGCGAAGCATTGCCACCAATTAAGCCATTGATGCAGTCCCAGGATCAGGGCGGCCAACAAACATGAACCACCGATGATGCCGAGATAGAGTATGACGAGCGCACCGATAGCCCGATCCGCCACGGCCATCATCAACGGAGGCAGTTTGGCTTCCATGAGGCGCAGCTCGAGTTGAAAAATATGCGCGAGGTCCTCGAGCATGCGGCCGAGCAGAACAGGCCACTTCAACTCGCCGCTCGGCGACCCATCGGTAAGCGTCCCAGCTTCGCGTTGATGTGTCATGGTTCGTGGAACCGATAATAGCGCACTTCCCTGAAAATTGCCCCGAGCAAACCGCCTAAGATCAAGGTTCTAATGATCGGGAGGCGGTCGCCGCTACTTCCCATCACGAATCCCACGGTACCGATAATGCAGGCGGCCAGCGGCAGATGCTCCTGAAGAAGATGCTCGGGCTGAAGCTGCGTGGTGACCGTTTCAACCTTATCGTTCAGCTCCGCTACGTTCTGGTGAAAACTTCGCCGCGCTTCTTCGAGCTCGAACTGAATGTCGTCGATGGTTTCTTCCATTTTCGTCTGACATGGACTCGATTACGTTAACGACTACGGTGCCGGCCAGAGTCCGCCCGATCATCAGTCCGAGCGCAAGCCCCAGGCGGCTGCGCAATCCGCCACCCAGCATGAACCCGGCGCCTGCGGATAAAGCAAGGGCGCGCACCGGATGGCGACGGACGTTCAAAGTGATTTGGTCGATTGGTGCGACGATTTGTTCGGGCGTCATTGCCGTTTACTACAGGGAAAGTCGCCGGATGGCACGGGCAGCGATGTAGCCGACAACAAAAGCCGCTCCCAGTGCGACCCACGGCGCGCGCTTGGCGAAGTCGGTTAGACCTTCGGAAACCTCCTCTGCGTATTCCATGCCTTTAGAGGTAAATTCGCGCGCGCTCTCGTAGCCCTTGTCGAACGTATCGCGTCCGATATCTCGAGCCTTATCCATAGCATCCGAAGCTACGCCTGCCGCTCGGTTAGCAGTGTCTTTTACGTCGTCCATTATGAATTCCTCCTCACTTGTACTGCTGAGAGTTAATCGAGGTACAAATCGGAACAGTTCAGTCTTTGGTTTTTAAACAGCCAGCAATTAGCCTGCCACCCATCGGCTATCGGCCCCCACGCGAATATCCTCCTACGTTTCGTGGCTCTTTTTCGAGCGTATCGAGTTTTCGTCAGCCACGATCGAACCGAAGCGGGGGAAGTGTGTAAAAACGACGGTCGTAGGACCGGTTCGGATTTGAGGCTTCGACAACTGCTGCCGGAGTCGAATCGGCAAAAGATGGAAGTAAATCTGTAGAAATTACAAATCCTGAATTAAACATTCGCCAATATTTGGGCGCCTTTTTTGAGATGGTACAGGCATTGCGGAACACGCCGATGGTTCACGATTGAAGCTACGCCTGGCGCGAATCGGCCGGTTGTTGAACTTGTGCGGGTGATCGCGATTCGGGCCATGGGGCTTGGAACCCCAAGGGGAATGGAAAGATGACGAACCAAAAGAAAGTTCTGGTTGCCGAAGACGACGTGACGGCTCACGAGGGGTGGTCCGCGATGCTGGCTTCCTGGGGCTATCAGGTTAAGACCGCGGAGGATGGCGAGGAAGCGCTATCTTGTCTGCGCAGTTTCGAGCCGCATATTTTGCTGGCCGACCTGAAGATGCCGAATCGCGATGGGCTGAGTCTGCTCAACGATATTCGCGAACTCCAGCTCAAGACCGTGCCGATAATAATCTCCGGCGTTGGCGAAATCTCCGACGCGGTGAAGGCTATCAAAATGGGTGCCTCGGATTATTTGCGCAAGCCGATCAATCCACCGCATCTACAGCAATTACTGACGGCCGTGACCGAAAAGATCGATGTGCGCGAAGAGAACCTCCGACTTCGACACGGTCTCGGGGGGATTGGCGAACTTGGTCCGCTGTTCAGCCACTCATCGGCGATGCGGCGAGTACTCACTAACATCGAGCGTGTGGCTGAGTCGTCCGCATCCGTGATAATCGCTGGCGAGAGCGGCACCGGGAAGGAGTTGGCGGCCCGGACGATTCATCAACTCTCCCCGCGTCAGAATGGGCCGTTCGTGGGAGTCAATTGTGCCGCGATTCCACCGACTCTCATGGAGAGCGAATTGTTTGGGCATGAGCGGGCAGCATTCACGGGCGCGGATCGGCGACGACAAGGATGCTTCGAACTGGCGAACGGTGGCACTCTGCTACTCGACGAACTCACCGAGATGAAGCCGGAGTTGCAGGCCAAGCTACTGCGCGTGATTGAGGAACGTAAACTGCGACGAGTCGGTGGCACCAGCGAGGTCGATCTCGATGTGCGGGTTCTGGCGGCCTCGAATCGCAATCTTGAGCGCGCTGTGCGCGACGGTAATCTCCGCGAGGATCTCTATTATCGCCTCAATGTATTTACTATCGAGATGCCCCCGCTGCGGGAACGCCTGGAAGATTTATCGCTCCTGATAGAGTCCTTCGTACAACACTTTACGGCGCTCAATCACAAGCCGATTACCGGTATCGACGAGGACTGCCTGACGGCGCTCAGGTACCATCCATGGCCCGGAAACGTTCGACAACTCCGCAACGTTATCGAACGGGCAGTTATACTATGTCGCAGCGGCTCGATCAGCATGGCTGACCTGCCCCCGGAATTCAAAATAACCGCTCAAAAGGAACCGGGATTGTTTCAAATGCGTCTCGGCACGTCACTTGATGATATCGAGCGCGAGGTGATTTCGCGGACCATCGAGTTTGTTGGCGGGAACAAGACTCACGCGGCCCAGGTCCTGGGTATCAGCGCCAAGACTCTCTACAATCGGCTCGAACGTTATGCCGCCGACGCTAAACCCTCGCTGACATCTGCGAATGTTTAGCGCTTCGGGAATGGATATCCGTTCAGTCCCATAATTCGCGATAAAATGCAGGCGGCGCCGCCGCTCCTTTCGGAACGCCGGCGCCGCCTGCAAACGAGTGGACAGGTAACTATTACTCGTAGCCCTGGTTTTTGAACCACTTCTGGATTTCTTCGCGCCGCTCGCCGGTACGCTCCTGAATCCTTCCCATCAGGGTGTCCAAGTTGCCTTCCGCTTGAGTCAAATCGTCGTCGGTGAGCTGTCCCCACTTACGTTTGATTTCGCCTTTGAGTTGTTTCAACTTGCCCTTCGCGATGTCGCTATTCATAGGATACCTCACTTATTGTCTTATGTTCACGGCGCTGCCGTGCCGCAAACAGAATGAGCAAAAAGTAGACCAGATAGAGAACGCTTGGTGAGTGTTAGTTCTTGCAAGCTTCCTGACTCAGTCATAGCGAGAAAAATGTTCACAATTCCGAATGGAGATTAATTCACGGGTTGCAAAAATATGCAGAGCAATCTTCACATAAACAATCACATAAGCATCGGCATATTCCTTGCGTCTCGAAGTAAGTAATGACAGCGGGTCTTTGGATATCCGCGTCAGTACCAACTCAAGGAAGGCGAACATGCTATATTGGGCGGCTGTTTTTCTAATAATCGCAATCGTTGCTGGAGTGCTCGGGTTTGGTGGGATCGCCGGAGCGGCGACCGAGGTCGCGAAGATTCTGTTCGTGATTTTCCTAGTATTGTTTTTGGTCGGTATATTCCTCGGCTGGCGAGCTGTTTAAAGAAGCAAGCTTTCAGCAATTGAGTGATGTTGGTTGCCGACGGAATTGCGGGGTTCGACCGTCCCGGTTTATGTAGTCTGAGGGAGAAGGCGATCGTTTGCCTGATTTTGGCGCTGACTTTTCTGGGTGTTTCGAGAGCGAGTCTTTACGCACAAGAGGTTTCGGCCTCTGAAAAGAACCCCACCAAATCCGTGCATTCTGATTCCTCGGCCACCAGCATTCGGCCCGGCAAAACCATTGTCGGCAAAGCATCGTGGTATGGGCCCGGCTTTAATGGTCGAGAAACGGCAAGCGGTGAAAGATTTAATCAAAATAAGTCTACCGCTGCTTCCAAGCGACTGCCCCTGGGAACACACGCGAAGGTCACTAACCTGCGCAATGGTCGGTCGGCCGAGGTTCGGATCAACGATTGCGGACCTGACGTCGCGGGACGCAAAATTGATCTGTCAAAGAAAGTCGCTCAGCGACTCGATATGACGCATAAAGGCGTTGCGCCGGTGAAGATCAAAGTTCTGGACGTGCCGCCGGGAGCACAAACTTGTGAGCAGGTGAAAAAGTCCGGTTCATAACATCGCCGCCATATCCAACCAAAACCTATCGCGACGCGCCCTTCAAACAGTGTCGGATAACCGGATAACGGTCCCACCCGAAGAGATTTTCGCTACTCACAAACAACGCCGGCCGGCCGCATAATTTCGGATCATACCGAATTTTGCGCAGCCGATTCGTACGCCGGCGGCGGAGCTTCGCGCAGAGCCTCGCAAAGGCCTGTTCGTTGCGGGGCATCGATCGCCGACCTTTCACCTCTGAGGCGAAATAAACGGGCTGAGCGTCATTGGCTGGAGCCGCCCGAGCGGACTGGCACGGCTCGGTGATGGATGCGGAGCTTATCTCAGCCCGAAATCTTTCAGGTTGATGGATTCGCGGATTGTCGATACATATCCATGCCGCATCATTCGAGAGGCGCAATGGGTTTACAGATAGGGATTGACGTTGGCGGAACGTTCACGGATTTCGTCGTCGCCGCCGAGGGCAACATCTTCGCCGGCAAAGTTTCGACCACTCCGCGCGACGAAGCCACCGGCATCCTGAACGCAGTCGCGGCGATCGCTGCGAATCGCGGCCTCAGCGTGCACAATGTGCTCGCCGATACCGAGGTAATCGTGCTGGGAACGACGGTGGTTACCAATACGATGCTGGAATACTCGGGCGCCAACACCGGGATGCTTACCACCAAGGGCTTTCGCGACGTAATCGAGTTGCGCGCCGGCTACAAGGAAAGCCATTTCGATATCAAGCTGCCGGCGCCCTATCCGATCGTGCCGCGACAGAAACGGCTGGGCGTGGCCGAGCGGATTAACTATCTCGGCGAGGTAGTGATCGCACTCGACGAGGCGGAGGTCCGCGAGGCGGTCCGCAAGCTGAAAGGACTCAAGGTCGAGTCGATCGCCGTCTGCCTGTTGTTCTCCTTCAAGAACGCCGCGCATGAACTCCGGATTCGCGAGATCATCGCCGAAGAATATCCAGAAGCTGTGATCTCCTTGTCGTGCGAGGTGCTGCCGCAGGTGCGCGAGCTGGAGCGCTTCAGCACCACGATGATCAATGCTTACGTGAGCCCCAAGGTGCGCGGCTACCTGCGCACGCTCGAGCAGCGCCTGCACGATGGCGGGTTTCGCGGCCAGTTGTTCATCATGCTGTCCAATGGCGGGATGATGGACGTCGAGTTTTGTAGCGAGCGAGGCGTCGAATTGATTCAATCAGGCCCCTCGGGCGGAGTGGTCGCGGCGATCCATATCGGCGAACTCTCCGGCTACAAGAACGTGATTGCGGTTGACATGGGCGGCACCAGCTACGATGTCTGCCTGATTCGCGAGGGGCGTCCCGAAATCGGCGTCGATTCCTGGGTGAGCCGCTATCGTGTCGCGATCCCGATGATAGACATTCACTCGATCGGCGCGGGCGGCGGCTCGATCGCCTGGATCGATGAGGGCGGCGCCCTGCGGGTGGGACCGCGCAGCGCGGGGGCGAATCCCGGTCCGGCATGCTACGGGCGCGGCGGAGTCGAGCCAACGGTCACCGACGCCAATCTGGTGCTGGGCTTTATCAACCCGCAATTCTTCGTCGGCGGGAAAATGGCGCTCGATACCGAGGCCGCGCGCGCGGCGATTCGCACGCGCCTGGCCGAACCGCTCGGGATGAGCGTCGAGGAAGCCGCGGTCGGCGTCTTTCGGATCGTGAACAGCGCGATGACCAACGCCATCCGTTACGTCTCGGTCGCGCGCGGCCGCGATCCGCGGGATTTCGCGTTGATGTCGTTTGGCGGCGCGGGTCCGATCCACACCGGCATCCAGGCCCGCGAGCTCGGTATCAAAACTATCCTGGTGCCCAAGAATGCCGGGGTCTTTTGCGCGCTGGGCGGTCTGATCTCGAATTTCCGGGTATCGAAAGTTCAAAGCTTTATCAGCCGCTCGACCGAACTCGACCTGGAAAAGCTGAACGAGCTATTCGCCGCGATCGAACGGGACACCGAACAATTGATCGGCACACGCGCACACATCGCCGAGCTGATTACGCAACGCGCGATGGATATGCGCTACGTTGGCCAGACGCACGAGGTCACGGTCCCGATCCGCTCGCGCACCCGGCGTGTCACGGAGCTGAATATCGCAACCACCATCCAGGATTTTCACAACCTTCACGAGCAGCTTTATTCTTTCAAACGACCCGACCAGCCGGTCGAGATCTTGAGCCTCCGTTCCGACCTGATCGGCGTTCGCGACTCGGTCAAGTTCCGCAGCCATGCCTTCGAGAGCGAGGATCCGTCGGCGGCTTTCAAGGAGATGCGCACGGTCGGTTTCGGCGAAGACGGTTTCATCGAGGCCAAGGTTTACGACGGATCGCGGGTCCGGCCCGGCAATCTGATTTCCGGTCCGGCGATTATCGAGGAGCCGGCGACCACGATCGTGATCTATCCGGGCCAGGAAGCGATGCTCGATCATTACGAAACCTATGTGATCGAGGTTCTTTCGCCGGGGGCGTGATGATCCAGCAGAGCGGAATTGTCGCCGAGATTTTGCGCAACAAGTTCGGCGCCGTGATCGACGATATGCGCGCCACGCTGGTCAATACGGCCTACTCCGCAGCCATCGCCCGCGGGCGCGAATGCGCGGCGGCGATTTTCACCGAGAGCGGCGAGCTGATCGATTGTGACAGCGTCGTGCACATGTGCTCGTTGTCGGAAACTGTCGCGCAGGTAATCGAATATTTCAAATACGACATGACCGCCAACGACGTTATCATCACCAATGATCCGTACAGCGGCGGAACCCGGGTGCAGGATTTCACTCTGGTCGCGCCCATCGCCCACGAAGACGAGATCGTCATGTATGCCGCGGTGCGCGCGCGCATGGCGGATATCGGCGGCGAGTTGCTGGGCAGCCTCAATCCGCTGGCGCAGGAGATTTGGGGCGAGGGCGCACGTATCACTCCGGTCAAGCTGGTTCGCGACGGCAAACTGCAAAAAGACGTGCTGACCACGATTCTCCTCAACAGCCGGATGCCGGAGGCCTTGCGCTTGGACCTGGATGCGATGATGGCCGCCATCAATATCGGCAAGCTGCGGCTGGCTGGACTGTTCGGCAGCTATGGTAATGCGGCCGTGGTGATCGCCGCGCGGTGGGCGCTGGAGTATGCGGAGCGCCGCCTGGCTGCTGAAATCGCTGCGTGGCCAAAAGGTGAGTACCACGGTGCGTCCCGTCTGCAACACGATTGCCAGGGACGGGAAGACCTCGCGGTGCGGGTCACGATGAGGGTCGCGGAAGGCGCGCTCGAACTGGATTTCGCGCAATCCGATCAGCAATCGAGCGGCTTCGCCAACAGCACCCGCGCCAACACGTTCAGCTATGCGTTGGTGGCGCTCTTGTCGGTGATCGATGAGAGTATCCCGCGCAATTCCGGCTTGCTGAGGCGCATCGCGCTCACCACCCGCAAGGGCACCATAGTCGACGCAGAATTCCCCGCGCCGACCGGATGGTCCAACTATCACGCCGGCTGCGAGATCGTCGAAGCGATGACTTCCGCGCTAGCGGAATTTTTGCCCGCACGAGTTGCGAACGTCGCGGCCAGCATCCCGCTGGCCGACGTGATCGCACAGGCGGTGAACCATGGCGGCACGATCGAGCAGGTAGCGGTATTTGATTACGCGGCTTTCTGCCAGGGTGATTGCGGCGCTGCTGAAGGCCGCGACGGATGGGGGTTGCCGGGAATTTTTGCGCAGCGGCCCCTGCCCTCGGCGGAGATTCACGAAATCGAGGTCGGCAATCCGATCGCGTCGTTGGAATTCGCTACCGACAGCGGCGGCGCGGGTCAATGGCGTGGCGGACCCGGTAACGAACTTAAGGTGTGGTTGGGAAACCGGCCGGAGGACCTGCGCCTCAATCTTTGTATCGAACGCTCCGACCGGGGTATCGAACGTCAGGCGGGTGGCCGCACGGGTGCTCGCTGCGATGCGCAACTGGTCGTCGAGGGAAAGGCCACTTCGATCGAGCGAACTCTGGTCAACGCGCCGATCGGTCCCGGTACCGCCCTGATTATGCGCATGAGTGGCGGCGCCGGATGGGGACTGCCTTATCAACGCGATGCTGAGGCGGTCTTAAGAGATGTGCTGGATCAATATGTGTCGCTGCAGGCGGCGCATGATGACTATGGTGTGGTAATCAGGCCTGACTCAATGATAATCGACGTGGATGCGACCCGCCGGCGAAGATCGGAACTGGCGGCCACCGCTGCCCGGCAATGACCCGGGCGCATAAAGCGGCGAGGAACCAATGGCGGACATCATCACCGCGGAGATAATCCGCGAGTATCTGGAAACGGTTTCGAAAGAAATCAGCAAGACCATGGAGAACACCTCGGTGTCGGTGGTGTTCAGCGAGGCGCATGACTATTCGACCGGCGTGTTTCATTACGACGGCAAGGAAGTCACGCTGCTGTCGCGCGCCAATTCGCAGCCGATTCATATCTACGCCTCGGTGACTTCGGTCGAGGACCTGCTGCGGTTCTTCAAATACAACCTCAACGAGGGCGACATCATCCTCGCCACCGATCCGTATCATGGCGGCAGTCATATCCCCGACTGGACGTTGATGAAGCCGGTCTTTTATCGCAACAAGCCGGTGTTCTTTCCCGCCGTGCGCGCCCACATGATCGATGTCGGCGGTCCGGTGCCGGGCGGTTACAATTCATTCGCAACCGACATCTGGCAGGAGGGTTTCCGGCTTGCGCCGATGAAGATTTGCGAGAAGGGCGAGATGCGCCGCGACGTACTGCGGATGCTGTCGGCCAATAATCGTGTGCCGGCGGTGATGGAAGGCGATCTCAACGCGATGATCGGCGCGTGCAAGGTCGGCGAGGATCGGATTATCAGGCTGGTCAACAAATACGGACTCGGCACGGTGCTGGAGGCGATTGAATACATCCTCGGTTACAGCGAACGCCGGGTGCGCGCCGAAATCGCGAGCTGGCCCGACGGCGAATATACCGGCGAAAGTATTCTCGACCAGGATTTCAACGGCACCGACGACGTCAATGTAAACGTCACGCTCAAGGTCAAAGGCGACCGCTGCACGGTCGATTTCGCGGGCTCGCATCCGCAGACCAAGGGCTTCGTCAACAGCGTCGCCGGCAACACCAAGTCTTGGGTCTACACGGAGTTTTCGGTCGTCATGCCTGACGTGCCGATCAACTCAGGGTTTTTCCGCGCGATCGATTTCGAGATCCCTGAAGGGACCGTAGTCAACCCGATGGCGCCCGCGCCGGTCGGCAACTCGACGGTATGCATCGGCAGCGATATCGGCCAGGCCACGATGAAGGCGCTCGAGAAAATTGTTCCCGAGAAGACGGGCTCGGCCTTCATCGATCTCACGGTTGACTGCTTCTATGGCCGCGATTCGCGCCATGACGATGAGATGTTTATCACCTTCGATTACTCAGCGACGCCTACGGCCAGCGGCGGCGCTTACGGCACCGATGGATGGGGGGCATTTTCCGCCCCGCACGCATCGTTGAAGATCCCGCCCTATGAACTGATGGAGATTCAGTTCCCGGTCATCTATTACCAGGGCGAGTACGTGACCGATAGCGCGGCCCCGGGCCGATGGCGGGGCAGCCCAAGCCATTGGATGCAGCGTGCTCCGACCACCGACCCGACCATCAACAACATCTACGTGCAGGCCTCGCGCCATCCCCTGCAAGGCTTTGCAAGCGGCCGTGCCGGTGCCGGGAACGTCTGCGTACTCGACTACCAAGGACCCAATGAACGTCCGGCCGGCGGGGTCGCCTTCGGCTACGTGCAGCAGCAGGGCGAAATCCTGCTGGCCAAAAAGCAAGGCGGTGGGGGATGGGGCGATCCGCTCGAGCGCGGTGCGGAGTTGGTGCTGCGCGACGTGCTGGATGAATATGTCTCGGTCGAAGGCGCCCGCCGCGATTATGGCGTGGTGATCGATATCGAGAATTGGAAAGTCGACGAGCCTGCGACCGCCGAGCTCAGGAATCGAATGTGTGCCGCCCGGGCATCACAGACTTCGGGAGGCAGATCGCATGCCGCGTGAGGTAGTGATCGATCCTGGTTGGAAGTGGGACAAGGATTTTCCGCTCGCCCAAGGTCTCAAGCTGGGCAATCTGATGTTTTTGTCGGGTCAGGTCGCGCTGGATTCCAACGGCCGTGTGATCGGTAAAGGCGACTTGCGCGCGCAAACCCGGCAAGTGTTCGAGAATATCGAACTGATCCTGGGAAAGGCCGGCGGCAGCTTGCAAGATATCGTCAAGATGACTACCTACTTCACCTGCAAGCTGAGTCCGAAACGAACCCGGCAATATTTCGAGGTCCGCCGCGAATACTTCAAGAACCATCGGCCGGCCAGCACCGGCGTTCAGGTCTCGGCTCTGGTCGACAAGGATCTTTTGCTGGAGGTCGAGGTGATGGCGGTCTTGCGATCGAAGCGCGCCGGATTGCAGCGCAGCGCGAATCGTAGCCGTGTTCGCAGTTAGCGATGCAGTTTAATGCTGTTGTGCATGGCAATTCCTGAGAATCATTTCAATTCGCACGTTGCGCACGGAACAACTTTTGCTGAACGAAACAAATCAGCGCCAAAATCGTCGGAGGCTTGAATGTCTGCCCGTTTTGGCTGCGTCGTATGCCTCGCCTGAGCGCAGCTGCTGGAATTTTGGGCGGCGCTGTGGCTTCTCAGTCGCCTGGAGTTTTGCGAAAGAAGGTCTCTGCTGAAAATTCTCTGGAATTAAAAACGCGCGGAAAGCGAAACAGATGGGACGGGTTAAGGAGCCAATATGGTGAACGATAAAGCGGCTGCATTTTTTTCTTCGGCGTGATCTGCGGCATCAGTTTGATCCGAAGGACGGTCATGCTTGGGATGGGGACTTTTCAATACTGACCACGAGTAAATTTTAAGCCGGTACACGAACCGGCCGCTGCGGAGCGTGAGTACGGGTCGGCCCCGGCTTCTGACTCCGAAGCTGCTTTCCGAATAGGAGACGAAATCATGATCCGAGTGCGAGCGTGGGCGGCAATCCCAGCACTTTTGCTAGCGTTGCTCCTCGCGAATTCAGGCATCGGCCGGGCCCAGGAAGGAACGATTCCACCCGGCACCGTCATTACCCTGCAGAACTGGCAGCAATATAAGCAATTTATGCCGGACGGAGTACAGGCCCTCTTCGCGGGCAAGTACTTCTGGAAATTTCCGCCCGATTTCAGGATGGTAATAGGCCCGACGCATAGCTACCCGTTGCCTGCCGAGTATCTCAAGAACACCGAGAAATATAGCGGCCAGGTAAAGATTATCGACCTGCCGAATGGCGGGCACAGCGTAACGGGTTATGTGGCCGGGATACCGTTTCCCAACCCGCAGGACCCTCTGAAAGGTTGGAAGATACTGGCCAATATGTGGTGGGATTACATCCCGCATCTGCAGTGCGGCTACGACAAGTTTGTGCTCGTCGACCGCTTCTTGAGCACACACGAGGAGACTGTGCTGCAGGTCTATCGGCGCACCGGCCATATCAGCGATCCCGGTCAGCCGATCGACGATCCGGCAACCCCAGGCATCGAATTCACCGAATATCTCTCCGTGCTTGCCCCGGAGCAGTCGAAATACGTCGCGCAACTTTCGCTCTACTACAGCGATCCGACCCGGACCGAGGATCTTTTTCTATTTGTGCCGGCGCTGCGTCGTTCGCTGCGTCTTTCGGCCGCGGCTCGCTGTTCGCCAACTGTGGGGACCGATTTCACCCAGGACGACGCCCGCAACAGCAACTACAATGGCGGGATCACTCGTTTCCAGTCGCAATGGTTGCGCGATGGCAAGTTTGTGAGCCTGATGAATGCCGACCTCACGCAAGCGGGCGATTTGACCAAGATCTATCGTCCGGTATTTTTCCCCTCGCCCAGTATCGGCAGCTTTGAGGTGCGCGACATGTACGTGATCGACGTGCGGCGCGTACCGTCCGAGGCGGTCGGCTACTGCTACGGCAAGAAGATAATTTATGTCGATAAGCAGCTCGGTTACGGCATCTGGACTGAAGCCTACGATGAGCCCATGCGGCTATGGAAAATCCTGTACGCCTTCACCTTCGCGCAGAACGTTCCCCAGATGGGTGTCATCGGCGCGACCAACGAATGGATGAGCGTGGCCTACGATCTTCAGAGCCAGCATCTGAGCTTCGGCACTCGCGAGGGCAGCCGTCCTTTCGGATACAACGAGCAGTGTAAGAACTACGGTGGTGAGAACCTCGATGACATCAAAATGTACAGCAGCACGGCAGGCTTGAACATGATCATGAAGTAGCCGAGACTCCGAACGCGACGCGGCACAGAGCATGCCATCGGCATGCTCTGTGCCGCGAATAATCGGAAGATGGGAACATGCCTGTAAAGCCACCGACAACTGATCAGATACTGGCCATCGCAAGCGGTTTGCGGATGAACCTCACGCGTGAAGACGCGGAGGCTTTTCATCGGGTTTTGAAGGACATGGCGCTCTCGTACGACCGGCTGGACGATTACGTCGAACCGAAACTGCCGGTCAAATATCCAAGGACGCTCGGCTACCAACCGACCCCCGAGGAGGACCCGCTTAACGCCTGGTACTGGAAGAGCACCGTCAAAGGGGCGGAGACGGGACCACTCGCCGGCCGCACGATCGCGCTCAAGGACAACACCTGTCTGGCCGGCGTGCCCATGATGTTCGGATCGCGAATGCTCGAGGGGTTCATCCCGGATATCGATGCGACGGTGGCGACTCGGATTCTCGATGCCGGCGGCACGATCCTGGGCAAGGCTGCCTGCGTCGATTTCTGCTTCGAGGGCAACGGTCAGGATGCGCCGCGAGGCGGCAGAAATCCATGGAAACCTACGCATGGCGCCGGCGGATCTTCTTCGGGCAGCGCTGCGCTGGTAGCGAGCAATCAAGTCGATATGTCGCTCGGCGGCGATCAGGCCGGCTCGATTCGCATCCCCGCTTCGTGGTGCGGAGTGTACGGTCTGAAGCCGACACATGGGCTTGTCCCGTATACCGGGATTATCGGTAATGACATGACCCTGGACACCGTCGGTCCGATGGCGAATACGGTCGAAGATGTCGCCGTCCTGCTCGGCGCTATCGCCGGCCCCGACGGCTACGATCCACGCCAGATAAACTGCCGGGTCGACGATTACCTGTCCGGGCTGGACCGCGGCGTCCGCGGCCTCAAGATCGGCCTGCTTAAGGAAGGCTTCGGCCATCCGCGCGCTCAGACTGGGGCCAGCGAACCGGTGGTCGATCAGAAGGTCATCGAGGCGGCGGCGGTCTTCAGCAAGCTCGGCGCGGAAGTTCGTGAGGTTTCGGTGCCGATGCATCGTGACGCGCTGAGTTTCTGGCTAGGCGTCGGTATCGAGGGCTCGACGCATTCGTTACTTGGTGGCAACACCGTAAACTCGAACTGGCAGGGCTATTACAACACCACGCTGGTCGATCGGTATGCGGCGAGCCGGCAAGCGTCTCCAGATGGCTTTCCCGACGCCGTCAAACTCGCGATTTTCATGGGCGAGCATATGCAGCGCCAGTACCACGGCCACTACTATGCGAAAGCACAGAACCTGCGGCGCTTGTTGCGCGGTGACTACGACCGCGCGCTGGAGACCTTTGATCTGTTGATGCTTCCCACCACCCCGATGCGTTCGCAGCCGATACCGCCGCGAAATCAAACGCTTGAGGAATATTTCTTCGAGGGCTGGCAGATGCTTTTTAACACCTGTGCGACCAGCCTGACGGGGCATCCGGCGATCAACGTCCCCTGCGCATTGGCAGACGGGTTACCGATCGGAATGATGCTGGTGGGCCGAATGTGGGACGAGTCCACCGTGCTGCGCGGCGCCCGCGCATTCGAAACGGCCGCCGATTGGAAAAAAGTATAGCCGGCAATTCATCCCGCGGTGGCACTTCCGAGGTGTTTTCCCGGCATCGTTTTCGCGACGATTTCGCCGTCCTGCATCACCGGATTGCCGCGTAGGAGGGTCATCACCGGCATTCCCTTAACCCGTCGACCTTCCCAGATCGAATAATCGGTTTTTCCCCGGTAACGACTTTTGCCCAAAGTCGCTTCCCGATCCGGATCGATGACCACCAGGTCCGCATCGGCGCCGAGGATGATCGCGCCTTTTTGCGGATAGATGCCGTAGAGCCGGGCGCCGTTTTCGGACAGCACACGGGCAAGAGTGACCAGATCGATCCTGCCGCGGTTGATTCCCTCATCGAACAACAAGGGCAATGTATCGGCCACCTGCAAATTCAAGCCGACCCGGCAATCCCAGAACTCCACTTCCTCTTTGAAACTCGACGAGTAAGTTAGGCTGTCGGTGCCGACCACCATGATCGTTCCGTCTTTAATCGCCGACCACAGGCTTTCGCGATCGGCCTCAAAACGGATCGGTGGTTGAATCTTTGCCTTGGTGCCCAAACCCTTCGCGTCGACCTCCGGGGCGGTAGTGCATAAAAACAGCGCGAGAGTTTCCGCAACGATCGGGATGCCTTGCTGACGCAGATAACGAATGGTCTTCACGGTATGCGCGGAGCTGATGTGCACCGGGTAGAGCGGCAATCGAAACTGGTTCGTGATGTGTCCGTAGGTAAAGACTTGCACGCTTTCGGCCCACTCGGGCGTGGTCTCGGCCCAGGCCGTCAAAAAATCCCTCCTGCCTTGCCTTCGCATTTCATCGACCAGCAGGCCGCGCAGGTATGGCTCCTCGGCGTGGATCATCGGGAATGCCGCTGGGCCGCTGGCCTTCAGGGCTTTGCACGCGGCGTAAAACAGGTCGGGATTGATCCCCTCCTTGTTGATGCCGAAGGCCTCGGCCTGAGGTCCAATGAACCCGGTGAAGAACTTGAAAGAAGTTCCACCGCTTTTGACGACGCCCCGAATATCGGCCACCTGTTCGAGATTGTTGACGCAGGAAGTGAGCTTGAAATCACACCACGAATGTCCCGTGCCGCATCGCAGCGCGCGGCCGAACAGATCGGTCAAAGGGTCATTGCCGATAAGCGTGGTGGTCGCGATACTGGTGACGCCGCCGATCAGACATTCCTTGGTATCTTGCTCGAAGTCAGCCAGCATCGTGTCGTCGCCGAAGGTTTTGCCCCCGACGCCGAAGTGCACGTGGGGATCGAACAGGCCCGGGAAAAGAATCTTGCCTCCGAGCTTAAGCTCGCGGCGGCCCGAGGGCAGACTCGCATCGGGACCGATCGCCACGAACTTTCCGTCTGCGATCGCGACGCCACCGTTGAGTACTCCGGTGGGAGTTACGACCTTGCCATCCTTTATTACCAGGTCGCACGTCATCGTACGCTTCACCTCCGGTCGCTTTGCGCGTCGCGCCGGTCCCGAGCTTCGATTACGTTGGATAAATCGCCGCTTGTATCGTGGGCATGAGACTGGCCCGGCTACTTCGGCTCACTATAGCCATTTGAGTTGCGCTCACAAGTTTAAAGCGGGCGGCGCGGATGGTCATCCTCGTATTGTATGCGATTGCAAGGATTTCAGCATTCCCGCGGAGGTTGGGACAAACAGTCCACCAAATCCAGATACTGCTCGCCAGTCAGTCGATTAAACAGTGGCCCAAGCGCTCGGCGCGACAATCAGGCGCCCGCCACAAATAGTTGCATTCGCATATAAATCAGCCTAGTCTCTGGGACGCTCATCGCAGAGGAACTTTATGCCGCGTGTATCAAGGCCGAAAGCCAAACGAAAACCGCATAGCACGATCGCCGATGCTCCGGTCACAACGCCGGATTTCACTCTCGATGGACATCTGTTCTTCTGGTTCACGCAAGTGATCGATGTGCGTGACCGCCATCTTGCCGCCAAGCTCAAACCTTACGGACTCCGCGCCCCCGAATGGCGCGCGCTCTCCTCACTGCACGCGCGCCAACGGTTGTCGATGAGCGAGCTCGCGGACCTCACCAGTATCGAACCCAGCACGCTTTCCCGCACCGTCGAACGGATGGTACGCAAAGGCTGGTTGGTGCGTTTGTCGGACACCAGCGATATGCGCATCACCCGCCTGGCGCCCACAGAGGCCGGCGAGCGGCTGTTCGCGCGCATCTGGCCGTCTGTACACCGGCTCAACCAGGCTGCGGTGGCGGGCCTGCCCGAACCTTTGGTCGCCACGCTGCGCTGGATGCTTCAGGAAATGCGCCGCACGCTCGAGGCCGTCGTATCCGAAAAGACCAAGCGCGCGCCCGAGGATTCTCATGAATGGCGCGAGATAGCGTGAAGCAATTGGCCCGGTCGAAATCTCGAATGATTGGCATGGAGGCGTAGATGGCAGTTGAGATGAGCCAGCGTTTGCATAAAGCCGTCGAGCCGGATCGCGTGCATCGCAGTGTCTACACCGATCCCGGCATCTTCGAACTTGAAATTGAGCGTCTCTTCCACAAGGTGTGGACCTACGTCGGACACGAAAGCCAAGTGAAGCGGCCAGGCGACTACTATACTGCGCTCATCGGCCGCCAGCCGATGATCATGGTGCGGCATCGCGACGGCACGATCCACGTGCTCTACAACCGTTGCGCTCATCGTGGCGCCATGTTGTGCACTGATCCGCATGGCAGCACCGGCGAAGCCTTCACCTGCTCATATCATTCCTGGCGATATAACACCGACGGCAGCCTGGAGAGCATCCCACTGCCAAAAGGCTACGAAGGCACGCGGCTCGCGGTGAACAGCCCGGAGCGCAATCTGAAGCCGGCTGCGCGCGTCGATTCTTATCGCGGCTTTGTGTTCGCGAGCCTCGTTGCGGACGGTCCGCCGCTGCTGGAGTTCCTGGGCGACGCCAGGATCGCTTTCGATAACATGTGCGACCGCGCGCCCAAGGGCGAGGTGGAAGTGGTGCCGACCTGCTTTCGCTTCGTCCAGCACTCCAACTGGAAAATCTTCATGGAGAATCAACTTGATGCGTTGCATCCGTCGGTGACCCACGAATCAAGCGGTTACGCGGCCGCGGAAGTCGAGCACGAGATCGCTCTGCGCAACGGCACGGCGCCGCTCGATTATCACTATCTTTCGGCCTTCACCACTCCGCTGCACAAATGGGACCAGGTACAGACCGTCAACTATCCGAATGGTCACAGCCTTCTGCAGGGCTACATGGGTCTGCGACCGCAGGATCCCGATACGCTCGCCTATGAAGCTGTGATGCGCCGGCACTACGGCGCCAAGCGCACCGGGGAGATCCTCGGCGTTAATATCCACCACGTCTTGCTCTATCCCGGGCTTTCCGTTCAACCGCCGCTGCAGCAACTGCGTGCGGTTCGGCCGCTCGCGGTCGATCGCACGCTGACTGAGATTTGGCACTTTCGGCTGAAGGGTGCGCCAGAGGCGATCTATCGCCGTGCGCTCGGCTACTACAACCTCATCAACTCGCCTTCGACAATAGTCAATGCGGACGACCTCGAAAACTTCTGGCGCTGTCATCAGGGCCTCGCCTCCGATGGCGGTGATTGGGTGAGCTTCCACCGCTATGCCGGACAGGACGACGAGCACGAAGGCGTGATTAGATCGCGCTGGGGCACCAGCGAGGCGCCGATGCGTAATCAGTTTCGGGCCTGGACGCAATATATGGCAGGAGGGCGCTGAGCATGGCGCAGGCGAAAAAAAAGCCGATTTCCGCAAAACGGATTTCCGGCCGTAAGACGGCGATACCCGCACGCACCGCGTTCAACCCGGCTCACGATACACAGCGTGAGGTGGAACAGTTTCTCTATCGCCAGGCCGAATTGCTGGACGGCAAACGGTGGAGCGACTTCATCGAGCTGTTCACCGAAGACGGACTCTACTGGATGCCCGCTTCGGCGGAACAGACTACTGCTGATGGCACGCCCGCGATCTTTTATGAAGATCGCAACCTCATGACGGTGCGCATGAAACGGATAACGCATCCGCACGCGTGGTCGCAGGCGTCGATGTGGGGAACCAGTCATCTGGTGTCGAACGTTTCGATCGAGGAAACGAATCCGCGCACCGGCGATCTCGTGGTGCGATCGCGGTTTCACATGATGGAGTTTCGCCGCGACGTTTCGCGACACTTCGCGGGCACTTATCGCCATCAACTGCATCGGACCGGGGACGGTTATCGCATCAAGCTGCAGCGCGTCGACATGGTGAACGGTGAAGGACCTTACGACTACGTATTGCAGGTTTGGGTCTGATATTGCGCTGCCGTTTGTGGAGAAACAGTGGAGTTCTCGATCGAGAAAGAATTGTGGTCCATCGAAGATCAGGGAGGGAGTACTGAAATGAATGGACGTCGTAAGGCAGTACTGGGCGGCCATGAGTTCATCAAAATCGCAGTCGCGCAGATATCTCCGGTGTGGCTTGATCGTGAAGCGTCGATCGGCCGCGCGTGTGGCGCCATCAAGGAGGCGGCTGCGAACGGCGCGCAACTGATCGTGTTCCCTGAGGTATGGCTCGCCGGTTATCCCTACTGGGATGAGAGCTGGGCGTCAGAGCTGCGAGATTGGGTCGCCGCCCGGACCCGTTTCCTCGACGCGGCAATTATAGTTCCCGGGGAAGAGGTTGAGCGTCTTTCCGAAGCAGCACGTGCGGCGAATGCTTATCTCGTGATGGGCTGCAACGAGTTGGACGCGCGGCCGGGAGTGCAAACCGTTTACAATACGCTTTTGTTCTTCGGGCCGGACGGCGCTCTGATCGGGCGGCATCGCAAGCTAATTCCCACCCATAACGAGCGGATGTTCTGGGGCCAGGGCGGGGCCGAAGATCTGATCGTGATCGAAACCGACATCGGCCGGCTGGGCGGGTTGATCTGCGGCGAGAATGTACAGCCGCTACTCCGCGCCGCGATGATGCAACAAGGTGAGGAAATCCACATCGCAGCCTGGCCCGGCGCGTTCGACTTGAAGAAGGGACCGCGGCTTCAAGAAGCGGAGGACGAGAAGCCGGGCGGCGGCGATTTCATCGGCCATCCACTGAGCCGAGCGTACGCGATTGAGGCAGGGGCCTTTGTTGTCTCCGCCTCAGGCTGGCTCAGCCCGGCGGATGTCCCGGCAGATTTTCCATATAAGGACCGAATGAACATTGACTGGTCCGGTGGCGGAAGTTCGATTATCGGTCCGCTC
This sequence comes from Binataceae bacterium (SeqCode), assembly GCA_035504735.1. Lineage (GTDB taxonomy): Bacteria > Desulfobacterota > Binatia > Binatales > Binataceae > JAJPIG01. Next base: position 7,584 of record DATJRJ010000184.1, on the reverse strand, counting down.
GGCGTGCCGCTGGCGGGACCTGTCTATGGTCATCAAATTCTTTACACGGAGTGCCATGCCTGGATGATCAAGGCCTCCAAGGCGATCACAGATACTATCGGCCATTATTCACGGCCCGATGTTTTGCGCGTGCAGATCCAGCGCGATGGTGTTTGGGAAACAGTTGGCCCGGAGCCCACGGTAGACGCGGTAGTGACATCTGACGCTTCGCGCCGAACTGAAACACCACGGAAAGTTCGGACGTCTCCGGTTGCGGAACGATAGAAGAAAGCGACTGGCTACCTCGATATCAACAACAAACGCGGTTAACTTTCAGGATCTGTGCAGGCGATTTGCCGATTAGGATTTTCACGACTTGTCGCGCTTGCGCTGCAGGATCGCGGCGCTCTGCCGGGCGGCCTCTTTGACCAGATGACCCATGCGCGGATGGGCTGGCTCGTGGTCGACGCCGATGCCACATCCGCGAAGGGCCGTCGAGCAATCGGGCCCGACGGAGCAGACCGCCATCGCGTTGAGTCCGTGCCTGACGAGCTCCTCAATTCCTTCGGCGCGCGCCAGGTGCATCACGTTTGCGATCTGGTTCGCGTTCGTGAACAGCACGACATCGGCCTCCCCAGCGACGATCGACTGAAGAACCCTCTTCAACGGTCGGTCATCGAGCGGCATTGCCCAACGATAGATCGGTACTGCAGTGACTCGCGCCCCAAGTCTCTCCAATCCCACGCGGAGCTCATCATTTGACGCGCCATATTCTTGGACTGCGATGCGTTTGCCCTGAATCGTTGACGTGGCGGTCAGGACGGAAATGACCTCATGCCAGGTGGCCGGATCGGGCGCCGTGAGCGTCGCTCGGAATCCAAGTTCGCGTAGAGCTCGCTCAGGTTTCGGGCCTCGTGCCATCGTGGTGAGACGCGAAAGCGCAGCCAGGAGATTCGGCCTCTCGAAGCGGGTTTCCATCACGCGGAAGAGTTGACGCACTCCAACCCCGGTCAGAAAAATCACCACGTCAAACTCGCCGGCGACCAGGCCCTGCGCAAAATCGAGAGCTTGTCGGTGGTCTTCGAGCGGCACCTCCCGCATCGATGGGGCGGTGATCGCGATACCGCCGAAACGCCCGATTAGCGTTTTGATCTCAGCGGCCATTCGGCTTTCGAAAGCCACCACCCGCAATCCCTGGAAGCTTTCGGCCCCTAGCTCTTTCGGAGTTTCTGGAGGTTCCATTAGAGATTACGTCCCTACGAACCGGCTTGAGCTGATGCGGTATTATCCTAGCAGGACATCGACCTGCCGGTGATAGGGGTATGGTGGTGCGGGCGCGTGAGAGTAGGGCGCGAATCGCTATACTCTCCTCGATCGGGCTCTCGTTTTATGCTCGGGTTTGAACTCAGACCGTGGTATGGGCAAAATTCCATCGGGCAGGTTGGTGCAACGTGGAACCAGGCGCAAGATAACCAAGGGTCCAAAGCTACGCGCAGAAAGATCGCGGCCTAAGAAAAGATCAACGAGCAATTTCCGCAGACGCGAAACTCGCGTCTCCACCTATGAGCTGAGGAAAATATGCACAGCAGTACAGATGGAATTCTCACGACACATACCGGCTCGTTGCACCGGCCGCCCGACCTCGAAGAACTCTTCCGGAAGAAGCTCGCCGGAGAGCCCTATGATGAGAACACTTTTCAGGCTCGCTTGCGTAGCGCGGTTGCGGAAATTGTCCGCAAACAGGCGGATATCGGCATCGATATCATCGACGACGGCGAGTTCAGCAAGGTCGACTTCTTCAACTATGCGAAATACCGTCTCGAGGGTGTTCAGGCTCGTCCGGTTAAGGCGATTGCCGGCAATCAGATCAGTGCCAATAAATTTCTTCATCCCGGGATGAAGTCTGTGATGTCTTCGTTGTCGCTCCGCCGGCAGTTCGCGCAATTCTTTGCAGACACCGAACCTCCGGAAGGAGCGGTCTGGCCATCAAGCGTGATCCAGATGTACATCCCGCCGGGAACCGCGGTTGAAAAGCCGGAAATTTATTTCGTCACGGGCCCGCTTCGATATAAAGCCGGCGAAGTCAGACGTGATATCGAAAACCTGAAGGCGGCATTGACTGGAGTTTCGGTCAAGGACGTATTCATGCCGGTGGTAGCACCCGCCATGTTCGCGACCAGGCATATCAACGAACATTATAAGAGCGAAGAGGAATACTACTTCGCAGTGGCCGACGTCCTGCACGAAGAATATCAAGCGATCATCGATGCGGGCTTTCTCATCCAGATCGACGATGTGTCGCTGCCCGGCCGCTACCGGCTGCAGGTTCCAGCGGAAGGAATCGACGCATTTCAGCGCTGGTGCGCTCTCGCAGTGGACGCGATGAATCACGCACTGAAAGGCATACCCGAAGATAAGATCCGCTACCATTTGTGCTGGTCCTCTCAGAACTCACCGCATACTGATGATGCACCTTTGGCGGATCTCATCCACGCGATCATCCGAATCAAAGCACAAGGCTACCAAATCGAGGCGGCCAACGTGCGACATGGACACGAGTGGAAAGTGTGGGCCGATGTGAAATTGCCGGACGACAAGATTCTCATGCCCGGCGTGATCTGCCATGCAACCAATGTTGTCGAGCACCCCGACTACGTGGCCGAGTTGATCTTGAAATACACTAGTATCGTCGGCCGTGACCGGGTCATTGCTGCGACCGACTGTGGCTTTCGCTGGCGGGTGCACCCGGAGATCGCTTGGGCAAAACTGTCGGCGCTGGTTGAAGGGGCACAGGTAGCAACCCGCCGGCTTTGGAAGCATTAAACTCGAGCAATCAAAAAGTAGTGAGCTAACTGTACCAAAAGAGACGGAGTTCAACGGACTGGAGACGCTATGAATCAGCGCAATCCGACCATGTTCAACCTGAACAAACTTAAGCTCGGAATTTTCTGTTCCAACACGTCCGGCGGTTTGGCGGCCACCAAAGTGCCCGAGCGATGGGACGCGAGTTGGGAGAACAACCTAAAACTCGCGCGAATGGCGGATGAAATGGAAATTGAATGTCTGGTGCCGGTGGGTCGCTGGAAGGGTTATGGAGGCGAGACCAATTTCCAAAACAGCAGCTTCGAGACGATCACCTGGGCCGGCGGATTGCTCGCGCACACCAGGAAGATCACGATCTTTGGCACCGTGCACGTGCCGACCATTCATCCAGTGCTCGCGGCCAAGCAGTGTGTCACGGTGGATCATTTGAGCCGGGGACGGTTCGGCTTGAACATCGTCTGTGGATGGAATCAGGACGAGTTCAATATGTTCGGAATCCGTCAGTATGATCACGATCTCCGCTATCGTCATGGTCAGGAATGGTGGGAAGTGATCAAGCGAATCTGGAGCGGCGAAGGACCATTCGATTATGACGGAGAGTTTTTCAAGCTGTCCGGATTGACGGGTTCGCCCGTGCCGTGGGGCGGCCAACGCCCAGTGATGATGAACGCCGGCTCGTCACCTGCCGGCCGGGCCTTCGCCGCGCGCAACTCAGATTTTCATTTCGATCAGGTCTTCTTTCTTGAGCAGGCTGCCGATCAAATCAAGGAGACTCGCCGGCTCGCTGGAAGACACGACCATGACATCCAGGTCTTCACCTCGGGGTACGTCGTCTGTCGCCCAACGCGAAAGGAGGCAGAAGAATACCTGCACTACTTTGCGGTCGAGCAGGCAGACTCGGAGGCTGTCGACCGTCTGCTGGAACTCGCACTAGGAAGTGAAGGGTCGAAGTCTATGTCACCTGAAGTGGCCGAGCGCGCGCGCGAACGTATCGCCGCGGGCTATGGCGGCCTGCCATTCGTCGGAGATCCCGATCATGTCGCACTCGAATTCAAAAAGCTGGTCGACGTGGGTTTCAACGGTCTGGCCTTTGGTCTGGTCAATTATCTCGATGAATTACCCTATTTTTATCAGGAGGTAATCCCACGGCTAGAAAAGATGGGCCTGCGGGGAACCAGCTAGAGCTTGAGGAAAAGGGTTGATAAGGCTATCTGGGAGTCGGCTTCAAACCCGCGGCGGCGGAGAATATTGTTGACATCATGAGACGGACCCTGTCGGCAGCCGTCGGTGACGGCATCAATGACGGTGCACCGTAAAGTCGCGTGCGAATTCTAGCCGCGTTAAAATCTCGGCACCAAGTCAGTCCATCAGACCATACTCGATCTGGCTCCAGCCTTGATCCTCGAATTGCCGCCCTCAGCACTGCCCGAAATCGGTGCTCGCCGAAGTGGGTTCCGATAAGCGCACACTCCGAGATTCGCAGGTATTCGCGTCCCGGCATCCCAACCCGCCTCATCATATTCTGCAAAAGATTTAGCTGTCGGGCGAAAGAAAATTTGTAACGGCTAGCGAGCTCCAGTTTCCCCTTCGGAATTGCACTATCAAGTCTAAACACGACCGACCAATCGCGGCCGGTCTCAATGATAGTGAAATGATCACGTAAGAAGTCCATCACCACCGGAAGGTAAAAAGCGGTTGGATGATAAAAGTCCTGATGAACGACAAGCGATCTGCCGGGTATCAAATGCGGAAAAAATTCAGTCAGTACCTTGCCACTCAATGCGAGCGTCTTCGCTGCATCGACGAAAAGAATCTCTATTGGCACCCCTCTGGGCCAGGTCTGCTCCAGCAAGTCTCCTTCATGCACTTCGATGACATCGGCGAATTCTGCGGTAGCGCGGCGAAAGAGCGCCGCGAACGATTGCCCAATCCCGAGCGTCTCACCGAATTGCGAGCGAACGAATTCCACGAGATAGGGCTCGCTGGCAACGAAGGAATCATAAGAATGGAGTCGATAGTTCGTACATCGCGAATTGTCCCTTAGACCCGCAGCGAGGCAACAGGTAGAGGCTCCACAAAATGCGCCGAGGTCAACTACAGCACCTTCACCGGCATAAATATCTCGGGACAAATGATACAGCAACTTGCGCTCTTCCAGACCTAGCATACCTAAAGCATAACTTCCCGCCTGCGCGTTTGAAGCGAGCCATGGTTTGGAAGCCAAGCCTGAAGAGCGAGTTTTCCTACTCACCTAATGTTGCCTTTAGAAGCCGGCTTTCGAAGGTGCAGCTAATCCAAAGTCGAAACCAGGGTTGAAAACTCGGAGTCTCTCAATCGTTTGATGAACGTGTCGAAATTCACAAGCAATTTTGAGTATGGAACATTTATCGCTTTCTGAAGGCGTCCCTCCTTTTGGAAGCTAAAAGGAACTCCAAGCGCTTCCGTAATGCTTTTTAGAGGCCCTGGGCCTTCTCGAATTTCCTTCTGCGATCCCGTTTGCTCCATATTCTCCATCAGCCGCTCATAGGGACAACTGACGACCTTACAATCGTGTGAAAATCGGAGGAAAGCATCACGATGCCGAACAATCGTTCGCGCCCACGAAAGACAGTCGTCAGCGTCGATCTGATAGGCACGATCAATCACGGCGCCATCGTAGTTATGCCAGACGTCGCGCTGTAAGGCGACGAGCATCGATATGGCGCTATGTATTATGTTTCTGGTGACGTGGACCAGCGTTGCGCCGCGCGATCGTAGATAGCCGAGGATGAATGGAAAAGAAGAACTATTCCAATTGGCCGGCTCTATACTAGATAGTTGATTATATTTGATATCGACGCCAAAGGCGCGGCTATCGCGCTTTTTATCGTTTTCCCAATGATTACGAATGCGATACCGCACGAATTGAAAGTAGTTATCGAGGAGCAATTCAGCCTCTTCGTTATTTCGCGGAAGCGTGGTGCAGCGTTGCAGATCGCGGCAGAAGTTGTCCCAGTGGGCAGGCGCCGGGCTCGGCGACAACACCTCGCCGAGCATCGCTATGTACGGATTGGTGTTGAGAATCTCGCGCAAAATATTGGTGCCGGTTCGTTGCGCACCAATCACTACAAAAAGAGGAGCGCTGCCATCGTTCACGGCAGGATGACGGTCAGCCAAGATTCTCTCCCGCATCACGGTCGGAATTAGCCTACTGTTGGCCTCGAGGTATTTGTTCGGTTCGCCTAAGCGGGAAAAGCGGGCGTACGAGCGAAACGCGTTGGTCTATGTCCCGGTATCGTTGATCAGCCGTTGAACGGCTTGATGGCTAGTTTCCCAAGCCGACCAGAATTGCCGAGAATCTGTCGTGATCTGGTCAGTGGCGAGGCGGCGAAGCCATAAATATGCTTCCCTGGTCAAAGGACGGAGTTTAAGCGTTGAATCGAAATCTGATTCGCTGAAGATGCTATGGCGCAAGGTCAAATCTAGAAAGTCGCTGGCGAACTGCTCGATCGCGATTTTGTTAGTGTCATTCAAGGGAATTGTCAGACGGCGGGCGATACGTTCAAGCTGCTGCTGCGGGTTCGCCATGACCGAATCATAATCGGTAACGACGAACGGCCGGCTGGCGATTTCGCTCAAGTATGGGACTACGTAAACCAGCCACAACAGATGCGCGGTTACGGCATCCATACCTTGGCGCTGCGATAGCGAGAGAGCCACACTTAGGGGATTTCTGATCACCACTAGATAGCAGTCATCCACCTCGAGAATGTGGAGTGCTGAACGCCAGAAGGGTAACAACCGAATAGTGCGTGGATCTTTGAAACCCCACAGGGGATGGCCTAGGTACTCGGATCTGAGATACTTGACCGCCTCGGCGCGCAGAGTCTCAACCTCAGGTTCATGCCATCGAGTATCTTCAATTAGTACAGTATCTTCCCACCTGAGGCCAAATATGGCAAGGAGACGCTCGTTGAGTTCGCAAATAGTTTGATCTTCCCAATAGCCAGTCGGATTATCGGGCTGTGGTTTCAGAAAGTTATTGCCCAGATAAACGCCCAGCATCTGAAGGCCGCGAGCGAGCGCACTGGTTCCGCTGCGATGCATTCCGAGTACCAGTATAGCCCTGGAAGATCGCATATTAGAAATAATCCATCGGCCCACTTCTCGTTCTATTGCAGAAATGGGTTTAGCCGTCTAACCCCCACGCCTTTTGTATTAACCGGTCACGGCAGGGCCCTGTTCTCCACGGGAAAGAGGAGTGCCGATGTTGGCATCTCGCTCAAATTTCAATCCTTGGCCAAATTGCAGCACCCTGGAGAGCGTCTGCTCCATTGCAGGAGCTACCTTACGCCCAGGTATGGTATAGGGTCGGGCGCTGCGCACAGCATTAACCAGCGAATGTACCAGACTCTCCTGATCCTGATCTTCACGATGCCAAATGTATACCTCAGGCATCGTTTCGATGCGCAGACCCATAAGGGCTGCCTTGGAAAGAAGCTCCCAGTCGTCAAGGCTTGATACTGCCTCGTCGCTGAAGCCGCCAATGCTTTCGAAGGCGTCACGCCGGACAAGTGCATTGGTACTGCCAAAGCAGTTAATGAAGGCGCCGGTAGCAGCGTCGCCGCCGAGAAACGGACGGCGCGAGTGCTCGAGGCGACTTTCCGGAGAGCCGTTTGACGAGCCGAGAAAAAAGCTGATGGCTGAAGTCAGAATGTCAGCATCCACGCGTTGCGCAACCTGGACGAAGACCGAGATCGCGTTGAGCGCTACCAGCAGCGTGTGATCGTCGACGAAGAACAG
>DATJRJ010000183.1:0-10133 GCA_035504735.1 Binataceae bacterium (SeqCode) | reverse complement strand
TACATTACTTCACGCGGCGGATTGTAGCCGCCCGGCGGCAGGCAGAGCCAGCCGCTGGCAACTCGCGGCGAGTCGCTCTATAAGTGGCTCTTGATGGCCGATACGGGGCGCGGTGCTGATGCAGATCAGATCCGTCCTGCCCCCAACCAGGCTTTAAGGAGGCTCTCATGAAGCTGGCGCTCTTCAATGACTATATTCCCGCCGTCGTAGTCGGCGATAAGACCTTGGTCGACGTGAGCAAAGTGGTCGGCGACGAAGTGATGAAGCTCAGGCCGAATGAGCGGATGCCGGAGATCATCGCGAACTTCGAACGGCTGCGTCCGGCGCTCGAAAAAGCCGCGCAGGCGGGCGGCGGCGTGCCGATCACCGAAGTGCGGCTGCGCGCGCCATTGCCGCGGCCCAGCAAGATTCTCTGCGCGATCGGCAATTTCTTCGAAGGCACCAAGACTCCGGTTCGCCCGCTGGCGCTGTTTTTGAAATCGCCCGCCGCGATACTCGATCCGGGCGGCACCGTCGAGCTGCCTAAACAGCAGGCCAATGTATTCCATCACGAGGCCGAAATCGCGATCGTAATCGGCCGGCGCGCCAAAAACGTCAGCCAGGCCGATGCGATGAACTACGTGTTCGGCTTCACCTGCTTCATGGACATCTCGGCGCGCGGCCTGGGTGACAATGTCGGCTTTATCGGGAAATCGTTCGATACTTTCGCCCCGCACGGTCCATGGATCGTCACCCGCGACGAAATTCCGAATCCCAACCAGCTCAGTATCCGGATGTGGAACGACGAACAGCCGCGCCATGACTACAACACCAGCGATATGGAGCATCCGCCCGCCGAGCTGGTGGCCTATGGCTCGTCGATCAGCACGCTCGAGCCCGGCGATCTGATTTCGTGCGGCACCAACCACCAGCAAATCGGTCCGGTGCAGGACGGCGAGACGGTGACGATCGAGATCGAGCGCATCGGCCGCTTTAGCGTTAAGATCCACGACGAGCAGAAGCGCAAGTGGCCCAAGGAGGTCGACCGCGCGATGGCGGACTTCACCCGCGGCCGCCGCACCGATCCGTCCACACCGATGCCGGCGATCCTGCGTCCGCGCGAGGGCGGCGCGACTCATCGCTAGGCGCGCCCGACCCGGGTGAGCTTCCCGCTCAAGCTGCTCGAAGCGGAACTGCGCCGCTCCATCGAGGGCGATGTCCGCTTCGATCGCGGCTCGCTGGTGGTTTATTCGACTGACGCCTCGAACTATCGACAAATTCCGCTCGGCGTAGTCGTCCCGCGTCACGAAGGCGACGTGATCCGAGCGGTTGCGCTCGCGCGCGAGAACTCGATTCCATTGCTGGCGCGCGGTGGCGGCACCAGCCTCGGCGGTCAGACCGTGAACGCCGCGCTGGTGCTCGACTTCTCGAAGTACATGAACTCGATCGGCTGCTTCGACGCCGAGCGCCGGACCGTCGCAGTCGAACCCGGCGTCGTGCAGACGCAGCTCAACCGCGCCCTCGCCGCCCACGATCTCTTCTTTCCGCCCGATCCCACTACTGCCGATCGCTGCACGATCGGCGGGATGGTCGGCAACAATGCCTGCGGTGCGCACTCTGCCGCCTACGGCAAGACGGTCGACAATCTGCACGCGCTGGAAGTGCTGTTGTACGACGGCACGCGGCTCGAACTGGCAGCGATGGACGAGCCGCAGCTTGCCGCGGCGATCGCGGCGGGCGGCCGGGCCGGCGAGCTCTATGCCCGGCTGCTCGCGATTCGCGATCGCTTCGGAGACCTCGTCCGTAGCCGCTATCCGAAAATTCCGCGGCGTGTCTCGGGTTACAACCTCGATTGGCTGCTGCCCGAAAACGGTTTCAACCCGGCGCGAGCGCTGGCCGGCTCGGAAGGCACGCTCGCCATCATTCTTAAAGCAACACTTGAGGTGGTGCCGAAGCCCAAATCGATCGTGCTGGCGGTGCTCGGCTTCGAGGACATTTTTATCGCCGCCGACCAGGTGCCCTGGATTCTCGAGCATCGGCCCGAAGCGCTCGAGGGCTTCGACTCACGGCTCGGCGACTTCGCGCGAGCGAGAGGGATGCCGGCGGTCAAGCTTCTGCCCGATGGGCGCGCATTCCTGGCGGTCGAGCTCGGCGGCAATGAAGCCGACGACGCGCGCGGCCGCGGCGAGGCGCTGGTCGCGATTGCAAGGCGTCGCGGTGATTGCTCCGGTGCTGTCGTGCTGACCGAAACGCACGAGCAACAGGGAGTGTGGGGGCTGCGCGGCTCGGGATTGGGCGCGAGCGCCTTCGTCGCCGGCTATCCGCGCACCTGGCCCGGCGCCGAGGACACTGCCGTACCGCCGGCGCGGCTCGGAGCATATCTGAGAAGGCTCGCCGCATTGCTCGAGCGCCAGAATCTGCGGGCGGCGTCCTTCTACGGCCATTTCGGCGAAGGCTGTGTCCATTGCCGCATCAATTTCGATCTCGCGAGCGCGCCGGGCATCGCCGTGTTTCGCGCCACCATGGAAGAGCTGGCTGAATTGGTCGCCGAGTTCGGCGGTTCGTTATCGGGCGAGCATGGCGACGGGCGAGCGCGCAGCGAACTGCTGCCGAAGATTTTCGGGCCCACGATGGGCGAAGCATTCGGCGAGTTCAAGCGCGCTTTCGATCCCGACCAGCGCATGAATCCCGGCGTAATCGTCAAGCCATATGCGCTCGACTCTAATCTGCGGCTCGGCCCCTCGTTCCGGGCACAGCCGGTTGCAACCCATTTCGATTTCACCGCCGAGGGCGGGCTCGGCGGCGCGGCGATGCGATGCGTGGGAATCGGCAAGTGCCGCAAGGTCGAAGGCGGCACGATGTGCCCATCGTACATGGCGACGCGCGAGGAAATTCATTCGACCCGCGGACGCGCGCGCATCTTGTTCGAGGCCTTGAGCGGCGACGCGCTGCCCGGCGGCTTCGGCGATGCTGCCCTCAAGGAGGCGCTCGATCTCTGTCTCTCGTGCAAGGCTTGCAAGACCGAATGCCCATCCGGGGTCGACATGGCCGCGTACAAGTCCGAATTTTTCAGCGCCTACTATCGGGACCATCGCCGTCCCCTCAATTCGCGATTCTTCGGCGCTATCCATGAATTGGGGCGAATCGGCGCCCTCGCCCCGCGTTCGAGCAACGCCATTATCGCGTCCGCCGCGATGCGCTCCACGGCCCGACGATGGCTGGGGATTGATCCGGAACGAAGCCTGCCGAGGATCGCGAATCCGACCTTCCGCGCGTGGTTTCGCAACCGTGCCGCGCGCGCCTCGCAGGGACGCGAGGTGATGCTGTTCGCCGACACGTTCAACAATTTCTTCGAGCCCGAGGTCGCGATCGCGGCGGTAGCGGTGCTCGAACGGGCGGGATTTGACGTGCTCGTTCCCGGCGAGGACCTATGCTGCGGTCGCCCGCTCTATGACCAGGGGATGCTGGCGCGCGCCAAGCGCCGCCTACGACGGACGATCGACGTGCTGGGCCCTCATGTCCGGCGCGGCGTGCCGATCGTCGGGCTCGAACCGAGCTGCATTTTGACCTTTCGCGACGAGTTGCCCGGACTCTTTCCCAATGATAACGATGCGCGTGCGCTCGCCGCAGGAACTCAAACGTTCGCTGAATTCATCGCGGACCGGGCGCCGGCGGTGCGGCCTGCGGGCGCTATTCGCAACGCGATCCTGCACGGCCATTGTCATCAGAAAGCGCTCGCCGGGCTCGACCACGAGATCGCAATTCTTCGCCGGCAACCGGACTTGAAGCTCGCGGTGCCCGATTCAGGATGCTGCGGAATGGCGGGCGCTTTCGGCTACGACGCAGCGCATCGCGAGATCTCCCGCGCGATCGGCGAGCGCGTGATCCTTCGCGCGGTGCGGGAGGGTCCGTCCGATACCATCGTGATCGCGGACGGCTTCGCCTGCCGAACGCAAATCCGGCAATTCTGCCCCGGCCGAAATCCGCTCCACCTCGCGCAGGTACTCGATTCCTCGTCTGCGGCCTGACCAACGGCCGAGAAGAAAACGCCTCGCGAGTGGCGAGGCGTGGAACGTATCGCGGGGAGATTGCCGGTCAGCGATAGGGCTGAACGTAGAAACTCCACGGCATCATGTAACCATAAGACAGATTGTACTGCCGAAAGTAGATCGAATCAGGCGGCGTGAATTTGTTTCCGAACGAGTACGGGTTGGGCTGGCAATTCTCGCCGTCCTGACCGCAGGTCCCATGCCATTTGTAGTTGCGCTCCTCGGCGGTCACGCGATGATGCTGGAGCCAATAGTGAAAATGCGCACCGTCGGCGCGCTCCAGCTCGACCTGGCTGGAAGTCTGCCCGGGCTTCGCGCCGTACGCTTGCCACCAGTCAGGAGACTCATAAGCCCAGGTCGGCTTATTCAAATCGCTGGTACTTTGGTCGACGGCCGAGGCATTCAACGGCAACGCCAGAGCCAGCAGTCCGAGCAGCGCAAAGTTTCTTATGATGCCGATCTTCATCGCCATCCGGCCCCTCTGTGACGCGGTCTATTCATGCTCCTGGACCGATTTCGCTTCACCTCTATCTTCGGTCATCGGCACAAGCGACGCCACCCGGGGTCCGTATCCTGCGTAATTTTGAGCGACTATGCCCAAATTTGATCCCAAAAACAAAGGCGGCCAACTCGGGCCGCCTTCGTTCACCGTTTCAGGGCTATTTCAAGCGCGGGCTTTGCTGAGCTTCGCAACCTTGCGAGTAGTCGCAACCTTCACACGCTTGGGATTTACGGCGCGCTCCGCCCTGAAGACCGGCGCGGGGGTAACGTTGGCGGGCACCGCCGCCACTGTCGGTTCCGCAGCCGGCTCGGGGGGCGCGGCCTGTTGCTGTGCGGCCAGTACGGCGCGCTCGGCGATTGCCTGCAGTCGGCGCTCTTTCCAGACCTGCAGGCCGCGGCGCAGATACTCGGGCTCGATATCGAGCATCTCGCAAACGTTGTCGAAGGAGAAGACCCAGTGCTTATCCTCCAGATTGATCCAGTCGTCGGCATCGCGGAACAGCCGTTGACCCTTATTGGTGGTCGAGTCGATACACTTCATGAAGCATTCGACCGCGTCTTCGAGCACACTCAAAATCAGACGCTTCTCGCCCTCCAGGAGATGCTTGCGCCGCATCGCCTCGAAGTACTGGATCGGCAAAAGCGTGTCGGGCTCGAAAAGTCCCGGCAGCTTCTCGTCCAAGGTTTCCTTTTCCTGCATCTTGCCTCCCGAATCAGTCTTAACTGCGCTTGCTTCCACCACCCCATCCTCCTTTTTAGACGGCATCCTGATGCCGCCTATTCAGAATCGTCCTCTTGCTCCCGATAGATTTCGTTCCATGCCATCTGGATCGCTTCCAACATGCCCTCGGTAGAACCGTCGGGATCGTCCTCGAATTCGTCGAGATCGATTACCCACTGGCGCAGGTCGGTAAACCTGACGTCGAGCGGGTTCAGTCCCGGATGATTCTCCGCCAGCACTTCGGCGATCTCCTCCGCCTGATCCCATTTGAATCCCATCCTGGCCTCCCGGCTTACGACAGTTCCTCGACGGTTTTCTTCTCGAGCGCGAGCTTGATTGCCTCATCCATGATGCGCTCGGCGAAGGGCGTCGTGAGCTGGTTCAACTCCTCAACCAGATTTTCAATCTGCTCGCGGTCCGCGCCATGACGAGCCGCCTCGACTCGTCCCATCAGCGCCTCGATCTCGGTTCGCTCAACCGGCGTTACCAGGCGGGTGTAGTCGTGGAGCTGCTTGCGGACCGCGGCAATGATCTGCTCGGCCGCGTTGCGCGCGGTGATCAGCAGGCGCTCGGCAATATCGTCCTCGCCGTGATCGATCGCCTCCTCGAGCATCCGTTCAATCTCTTCGTCGGTCAGGCCATAACTCGGCTTGACGTCGACCATGTGGCCGCGGCCGGTTTCCTCGTCGGCCGCCATCACGTTCAGAATCCCGTTGGCATCGATCAGGAAGGTCACTGCGATGCGCGGCACGCCGGCCGGTTTGGTCTCGAGCGGTCCGAGTTTGAAGCGCGCCAGGCTGCGGCAATCCTTGGCCATTTCGCGTTCGCCCTGGAGGACATGGATGTCGACGTGGGTCTGGTTGTCGACCGCAGTGGTGAACATCTCGGTCACGCTGGTTGGGATCGTGGTATTGCGGAACACCAGTCGTTCGACCACGCCACCGATAGTCTCGATACCGAGCGACAGCGGCACCACGTCGAGCAGCAGCATGTCGCCCTGCGTGCCCATCAGAATGCTGGCCTGCACGGCCGCGCCGAGCGCAACCACCTGATCGGGATCGAGCGTGCACAGCGGCTCGCGCCCGAAAAACTCCTGGACGCGCCGCCGTACCAACGGCATCCGGGTCGCGCCCCCGACCAGCACGATCGCATCGATCTCCGCGGCCGTCAGGCCGGCATCCTTGAGCGCGCGCTGGCAACATTCGATAGTGCGCCGTACCAGCGGCTCCGCCAGCCGTTCGAGGTCGACCCGGTCGATAGTGCGATCGAGCTTGCCATTGGGCAGCGTCAGTTCGAGCGCCACGCCCTCCTGGAAGCTCAGAATTTTCTTGGCATCCTCGGCTACCAGCCGCACCGTGTTCCAGACATGGCGGTCGGTACGCACCGCGTCGGGCAATCCAGCGAGCGTGAACTCGACCAGCGCGCGATCGACGTCGTCGCCGCCGAGATGAGTATCGCCGTTGGTCGCCAGGACTTCGAAGACTCCGTCCTTGACGCTCAGGATCGAGATATCGAAGGTGCCGCCGCCAAAGTCGTAAACCGCCACTCGTCCGCTCGCCATCTTCTGCAGACCGTAGGCCAGCGACGCCGCCGTCGGCTCGTTGACCAGGCGCTCGACCTGCAGGCCGGCGAGCAGGCCCGCATCCTTGGTCGCCTGACGTTGGCCATCGTTGAAGTAGGCCGGCACGGTAATCACGGCCTGTTCGACCTTCTCGCCGAGTGCGTCTTCGGCGCGATGCTTGAGGGCTTTCAGAATCTCGGCCGAGATTTGTGGCGGCGTATATTCGCGGCCACCGACCTTGAAGCGGACGACCGGCCCGCTCACGTCCGTGAAGGTATAGCGGCTCCGATCCTCGGGTGCGAGATCGCCGCTGCCCAGTCCCATATAGCGCTTGACCGAGCGGATTACGGCACCTTCGCCACCACCGGGAAAATCGACAGTGGCGATATGCCCATCCCGCGCAACCGTCAGATGGGGTTCCATCCGTATCGCTTCGTCGCCAACAAACACCTCACCGTCGGGAGTGATCGCCACCACCGAAGGCAGCAGTCCCTGGCGGGTCTTGGGATCGGGGATGACACGCGGATGCGCTCCGTGCATCGTCGCGATCAGGCTATTGGTGGTGCCCAGGTCTATGCCAACTATGCGGCCCATTGATCAGTCTGTTTCCAATCTAAGAATGACAAAGTAATATTGCTAGAATGTTAAGCGGCCTTGGCGTCTTCCAATTCCCGGTCGACATCCCTTATCAAGGTTCGTAGATACGCGATTCTGGAAAGAATCGCCTTGAGCTCCTCGCCCAGCACCGTCCCGTCGTCGCCTTCGCTGTTTGCGTCCCAGCGTTCGAAATTCCGCAGCAATTCCGAGACCGTTTCGTCGATAAGACCGGCGATCTCGCTACGCTTTTGAGCGATCCCGGTCGCCAGCTCGCCGACCTCCGCAGAGCCGTCGCTGCGGGCAGCACGTAATTCGGCTAGCTGCTCCTGCACCGCGAATACCAGCTCGGCGAGCTCCGGGCGGACCCGATTGTTATGCTGATTGAGCTTCTTGCCATTGAGTTCCAGCCAATAAATTCCGCGACTCACAGGGTCACGTAGGGTGCGATAGCTGCGGGTCAACAGGGCGGTCCCCCGTAGGCTTGCATCGCGAATCTGGGGCGGACTCGAAGCGAAGCGATCAGGATGAATCCGGCGGCTCAAGTCGTGGTAAGCACGCTCGAGCGCGACTGGAGCGATTACAAGCTTTCGGGACAGCCCGAGGGCGGTGAAACAGTCAGTTTCGACCGCTAATGGTCCGCCGCACTGCGAACAGACCAAGCGCGGCTCCGAGAGCCGCGCACATGATGGGCATTGCACCATCTTTGCGCCAATGACCCCTCTGCTCACCGTTCATACGATGAACGATTCCCCGCATCCGCAAGTGCGCTTGGCGTTGGGATTAACGAGTTTGAAGCCCGACGACATCAGTTCTTCAGCATAGTCAAGCTGCGCACCGTTCAAATACAAGAAACTCTTTTTATCAACAATCAATCGCGCGCCGTCACGCTCAAACACCTTATCGCGCTCTTTCTGCGCGTCTATCTCCATTCGATATTGCAGGCCCGAGCATCCACCGCCGACGACCTTGACCCGCAGCCCGGTCTCGGGCTTATCGCCCACCAGCTGCTTAATCTTGACCGCCGCGTTCTCGGAAAGCGTCACCATAGCCATACTATCGAGTCTAACTCTCGGCGCTCTTCTTTTCGTCGGCCGGTGCGATTCCCTTGCGCTTCTTCCAGTCGCCGATCGCCGCCTTAATCGCGTCTTCGGCCAGCACCGAGCAATGGATCTTGACCGGCGGCAGGTTCAGTTCCTGGACGATCACCGTATTGCGGATCGCCATCGCTTCATCGACGTGCTTGCCCTTGACCAGCTCGGTAACGTAGCTGGAGCTCGCAATCGCGCTGCCGCAGCCGAAAGTTTTGAAGCGCGCATCCTCGATCACGCCTTGATCGGTGATCTTAAGCTGCAGCTTCATCACGTCGCCGCATTCCGGCGCGCCGACCACGCCGGTGCCGACATCGGCCTCGTCTTTGCCGAAACTGCCGACGTTACGCGGATTATTGTAATGGTCGAGAACCTTGGTCGAATAAGCCATGATCTTCCGTGTCCCCGTCTAATTTGCTTTCCAGTTGACCGACTTGAGGTCGATGCCTTCTTTCGCCATCTCGTACAGCGGCGACATCTCACGCAGTCGCTTGACCTCGCCCGAGACCCGCTCGGTCACGAAGTCGACCTCTTCGGCGGTGTTGAAACGGCCGATTCCGAAACGAATCGAGCTATGCGCCAGCTCCTCGTCGATTCCGAGCGCGCGGATCACGTACGAGGGTTCGAGTGTCGCCGAAGTGCAGGCCGACCCCGAACTGACCGCGACATCATGCACGCCCATCAGCAGCGACTCGCCTTCGACGTAGGCGAAGCTGATATTGAGATTTCCGGGCAGCCGCTCGGTCGGATGACCGTTTACATAGACGTCTTCGAGACGCTCGAACAAACCGGCCTGGAGGCGGTTGCGTAGCTCGAGCAGGCGGATCGCTTCGTCGGCCATCTCGCGCTGAGCGATTTCGCAAGCCGCACCGAATCCCACGATACCGGTAACGTTGAGTGTCCCCGAGCGCATCCCGCGCTCATGGCCTCCGCCATCGATAATCGGGGTGAGTCGCACCCGCGGCCCCTTCGAGCGTACGTAAAGCGCGCCGACTCCCTTGGGTCCGTACAGCTTGTGAGCCGTCAGCGACATCAGATCGATCCCACAGCGATCGACGTCCACCGGGACCTTGCCGATCGCCTGCACCGCATCGCAATGAAATATGACACCCTTTTCGCGCGTTATCTTGCCGATCTCGGCCACCGGATGAAGCGTGCCGATTTCGTTGTTGGCAAACATGATCGTGACCAACACGGTCTTATCGGTAATCGACTTACGGACATCGTCGGGATTAACCATCCCGTACTTGTCGACCGGCAGATAGGTCACGGTCGCCCGTCCCGCCCGCTCCAGCATCCGGCAGCTATCCAGCACCGCCTTATGCTCGGTGACGCAGGTGATGATATGGCTGCCCTTGTCCTTGTAGAACTCGACGACCCCTTTGATCGCCAGATTGTCAGACTCGGTGGCGCCGCTCGTGAAGATGATCTCTTTGGATTTAGCGCCGATAATACCAGCAATCTGGCCACGCGCCTGTTCGATCGCCTCCTCGGCTTCCCAGCCGAAGCTGTGATTGCGGCTCGCGGCGTTACCGAACTTTTCGGTGAAATACGGCAGCATCGCCTCGACGACCCGCGGGTCAACCCGCGTCGTCGCATGATTGTCCATATAGATTGGCAGCTTAACCATCAGCGTT
>DATJRJ010000182.1:0-6955 GCA_035504735.1 Binataceae bacterium (SeqCode) | reverse complement strand
GTCATCGGAGATGCCCTTGTGTTTCAATTTCTACGATCAACCAGACCGCTCGATTTCCGCAGGACTTTGTCGGCGTAATCGATCGTGAAACTCATCCTATTCGGTTCGGTATGATCGACACGATGAAGATACTCCGTCATCGTCTTGAACTTTGCCGAGTCCCTTCCGAAACTCGCGCGCGCGAATAAATAAATCCGATAAACAATCCGGGACCAGCGTCGCCGCCTCGCCTTTGGCGAGCACGCTGCGCAACTGGCATATCCGGATGTACCAAACTGCGAAATTCATCTCCCCGCCCTTTGAGTTTCAGCTCAATATTCAGTTGGAACTACGCTGCAATGCATTGATTTCGAAGCGCGCTTTCCGCGGCGCGCCGGTGACCGATGTGACCGCCCAGAATGCAGCTATCGCCAGAAAGGACAGGCCGATGGTGTGAGCGAAGCCGTGCCCGAAATCATTCGCCGCGAACACTCCCAGCGTGAAGAACGCAAAGCTGATAATCGGCCAATCACGAAGCCGAAGCATATCTGTCGTCATGATTCCCCTTTCCTCCTGTTTTGTTTTCCCGGGTTTCATGTGTCCCTTGCGACGCTAACGGTTGCATCGTCTGTGCCGGGCTCAACATAGAACAAAATAGCTCAGCTAAATCTGCGGCGGCCAAACGGCGCTAAGCGGGATGGCTGCAATGAAAAAATGGCGGGTGCCAGCTTCGGTTGGCAAACTGGCTGACGATATCCGGCCCCGGCGATAGGCAACGCCGACTTCGCGAACAGGCTCAAGAGTTTTATATGTTGCTGCGGTACGAAAGCGTGGAAGAAATCGCGGCCGGGCGCTAATGAACTAACCGGCGGAGCAAATACTCCCTCGGCAACCAAAGGGGCTACGCATGACCCGTATCGAACTTTCGGAGAAGATCGCGGAAATTAAACGCCGGAAGAAACTGACCTGGAAAGAGATCGCCGCGCAAATCGGTCCGGGTTCGCCGGTCTATTACACCGCGGCGTTGCACGGTCAGATGAAACTCTCCAAGACTGAGGCGGAGAACGCCGCACGGCTGCTCGGCCTGGACGAGGACGAGACGCTAATGCTGCAGGAGGCGCCCTATCGCGGCGCGCTGCCTGCAGTGCCAACCGATCCGACGATCTACCGTTTCTACGAATTGCTCCAAGTCTACGGCACGACCTGGAAGGCACTCATCCACGAGGAGTTTGGCGACGGAATCATGAGCGCGATCGATTTCGACGTGTCGCTCGATCGCCAACCGGATGAGAACGGCGACCGCGTGCGGCTCACGATGAGCGGCAAGTTCCTGCCCTACAAACAGTATTGAGTGGCAGCGCAGCGCCGGTGCCTCGACGGTGGGAGATTTGCGCTTTGCGGGCTTCATGAGCTAGCTAGTGCAACGATGCAGCAGACGGACGGGAAGCAGCGATGGCAATCGAGGTAACCTATCTTAGCGAACGGGGACCCAGCGTGGTGTTGGTCCATGGCAGCCTCAATGACGGCTCGGTCGCATACCAGTCCCAGGCTCCGCTCGCTGAGCGCTGGCGGCTGGTGATTCCGAATCGGCGCGGCTACGGCAAGAACCCGCCGATCGAGCGGGTCGATGTCGATGCGGACGCGCGCGACGTAGTCGAGTTGCTGGGCGCCGGCGCCCATCTGGTCGGCACTTCGATGGGTGGAATCGTCGCCGGCCGCGCCGCCTCGCTGGCTCCCGATCGCGTGCTCTCGCTCACGCTTATAGAACCGCCCGCTTTCCGGAACGCGCACGAAGTACCGGCTGTGGTGGAAACCGCTGCCGCCCTGCGGCGTCATTGGGAGATTGCCGACAAAACCGACGTCGGCGGTTTCATCCAGGGCTTTCTCGCAGCGCTCGGAATCCAGATACCGCTGCCCTCGCCGCTGCCGCCGCATGTGCTGACCGCCGCGCGCAACCTGATGACCGAAGAGCCGTGGCAGATGTCGATTCCGACCGCGTCGATTGATCGGGCGCCTTATCGCAAAGCGGTGGTGTCGGGCACCTCATGCGCGGCGCTCGAGGCGATTTGCGATCGGCTTGGCGCGCAGACGCACGCCGTACGGCGCGTCTTCCCTAACGCCGGCCACGCAGTGCAACGCATCGGCGGCCCCTTCAACGATTTTCTCGAAGCTTTCCTGGTCGACACAATCCGATAACAGCAATCGGCTCATCCCGGCAGTATCAGCGGAAACCTGCGCTAACGGAGATCCACAATGGCACTAACAGTCGAAGACAAACTGACGATTCACGAAACTCTCACCCAGCTTTATCTCGAACTCGACGGGCATCGCCCCGACGGCTTCGCCTCGTTCTTCACCGCCGACGGCGTCTTCCACGCTTACGGCGAGTTCAAGGGACCAGCGGCAATCGCCGGCTTCATCAAGGAGCATATCCGCAAGGGCAATGAGGATCACGCGCGTCATCTGCTGACCAACTTCGATGTGCGCGAGGTCGAGGGCAGCACCGTGATTCGCGGCTACGTCACGAAGATCAAGCTCGAGCCGGCGCCGATCACGATAATCGCCTATGCCGGTCTGCAGGCGCGAGTAACTAAAGATGGCGGTAAGTGGCGTATCAGCCGGCTGGAGTTGTCGATTACCAATTCGCCCGCGTGACCCGCATCGGAAATGCCTCTAGGCAGCGAGAGGTGATTGGTGCGATATTGAATTTCGAAGTGATCGTTTCTCTGGGGAGCCGCAGATGATCGATCCAAGTTCACTGGTCAAAGTCGAGGAAGGACTCCAGAGCCGGAAAATCTTTTTCGATCCGGAAGTTTACGAGCTCGAGCTGGAACGTATCTTCGGACGCTGCTGGCTGTTTCTCGGCCACGAATCGCAGATTCCGGCGCCCGGAGATTTCATGTCGGCCTACATGGGCGAGGATCCGGTGCTGGTGGTCCGCCAATCGGACGGCGGCATCAAAGCGCTGCTGAATACCTGTTCGCATCGCGGCAACCGCGCCTGCTATGCCGATTCGGGCAACGCCAAGGGCTTCACCTGCAACTATCATGGCTGGACCTACGGCCCCGATGGCGCGCTGATTTTCGTGCCGCTCGAGAAGGAATGTTACGGCGACCGACTCGACAAGCCGGCGCTCGGCTTGAAGCAGGTGCCGCACGTCGACAGCTACAAGGGTTTGATTTTCGGCAATTTCGATCCCGAAGCGCCGTCATTGCGCCATTACCTGGGCGAAATTGCGTGGTATCTCGACGTCATCCTCGACGCCACTCCGGCCGGTACCGAGTTTCTCGGCCCGCCGATGAAGAACCGCATCAAGTGCAACTGGAAGCTGCCGCCCGAGAATTTCGCCGGCGACGGCTATCACGTGGGATGGACGCACGCCGGCGCGCTTAAGGCGCGCGCCAGCACCTCGATCGTCGGCATCGCCCCCGGCAATACCGAGATCGATCTCTCGCAGGGGCTGCAGGTCACCATGAATATGGGCCACGGCTTCGGGTGGGGAACCGACGGCAAGTCCGGGTTCTCACTCTATGACGATCCGCGGCCGGCATTCGAGTACCTGGAAAAGACCCGCCCGCGCGTAATCGATCGGCTCGGCGAATGGCGCGGCGGAAAATTCTACGGCTCGAATCTCAACGCCAACATCTTTCCGAATTTCTCTTTTCTCGGCTGCGGCATCAACACCTTCAGAGTCTGGCTGCCGAAGGGCCCCGACGAGCTCGAGGTCTGGATCTGGGTGCTGGTCGAGAAGGATATGCCACAGCATCTGAAGGATACGATTCGGACCGAAAGCCCGCGCTTATTCGGGATGGCGGGAATTTTCGAGCCCGACGATGCCGAGAACTTCGAGGCCGCCACGCATCTCAGCCGCGGCTTTCAGACACGGCAGCGCTATGTCAGGACTGACATGGGAATCGGCACCGAAGCGCGCCATCCCGAGCTGCCGGGAATCGTGAGCCCGGGAATCATCGGCGAGACCCCGCAGCGCGGCTTCTACCGTTTCTGGCATGCACTGATGAGCGCCGAAAACTGGTCCGAGCTCGCCGCGGGCTAAGCGACAAGGATTTCATCGATGGCTGAGGCCGCGGGCGCGCCGGTGTCGCACGATGTCTTCCATGAAATTGAGCAGTTCCTCTACCGCGAGGCGCGCTGCCTCGACGAGGAGCGCTACCGCGACTGGCTCGCGATGTTGACCGACGACATCCATTACTGGATGCCGCTCAATGAGAATCGTTTCCGGCGCGATCGGCGTCCCGAAATCGGAGAGACTGACGTCGCGATCTACAACGAGCGGCGGCGCGACCTCGAGATGCGCGTCGCGCGTTTCGAGTCGCGGCTGGTCTGGATCGAGGATCCGCCCAACCGCACCCGTCACGTAATCACGAATATCGAGGCCAACTGGATCGAGCCACCGGCCGAGGCTGAGGTGCTATCGAATTTCACGGCCCATCGCAGCCGACGCGAGATCGATTCGGCTATCCTGGCCGGCAACCGGGTCGATCGCATGCGTATCGTCGACGGCCGATGGAAACTCTGCCGGCGCAAGATCGTGCTCGCGCAAAACGTCGTGCTCGACAAGAATCTCGGCGTCTTTCTGTAAATCCAGCGGGCCGCACCGCCGCCTTGAGCAGAAAGATTATCTTGGCGCCGATGAAATCGGTTATCCGCAGAAGTGGTCCTATGATTGGAGGGAAATAGATGGCAAAGGCAGAACTGGAGTTCCACATCCCGCAGAATAGCGGTTGGGAACAGCTCAACGACAAGCAGCCGGGAATCTTTCAAAAAATTCTCAGCAAGGATGAGTCCACTGGAAACTATACGAGATTGATGAAATTCGAGAAGGGGGCGGATTTCAGCTTCGCCGGCGTGCTGACGCACGAATTCTGGGAGGAAGTCTGGATCATCGAAGGCACGTTGACCGACCTCAGGCTCGGCAAGACTTTCAGCGCCGGCAGTTACGCCTGCCGGCCGCCCGGAATGGAGCACGGCCCTTATCTATCCGCGACGGGAGTATTGATGTTCGAGGTTCGGTACTTCCTGGACCGGCGGGCCTGAGAGTGAAGACTTCAAGCCTCGAGTTTCACAATAGCAACTATCGCGAGAGCGCGTTCGACTGAGTATTACTCCCGCTGGCAAAAGAATTGCGGCGCGCGACTGAGTGGCATACCCTTTGGCGCCGGAGGCGACTATGTATTACGAACCCGGGCGTACGCCACATAATCTGCCGCACGATCCGTTCAAATCCTGCGTGGTGCCGCGGCCGATCGGCTGGATCTCGACGATCGACGCCGGCGGCCGTCATAATCTTGCCCCCTTTAGCCAGTTTCAGAATGTCACCTTCGATCCGCCGATCGTGCTTTTCTGCGCCAATCAGAATACGCAAGGCGCGCAAAAGGACAGTGTCGCAAACGCCGAAGCGACCGGCGAGTTCGTCTGGAACATGGCGACCTACGCGCTGCGCGAGGCGGTGAATCTGACGGCGCAGGAAGTGGCCGCGGAAGTTGATGAATTCGAGATTGCGGGGCTGACCAAAGCGCCTGCGCGCCTGGTCCGCCCGGCGATGGTGGCGGAGTCGCCGATTCATTTCGAATGCCGCTATCTGCAGACCGTGCGCCTGCCCGGCAAGGGCGTGATGGGGCCTGCGAACGTAGTGTTCGGCCAGGTTATCGCGATCCACATTGCCGATGAGGTTCTGCGCGCCGACGGCTGCATCGATATTCTGAAAGTGCGGCCCATCGCACGGCTCGGCTATTACGACTACACCTCGGTGGAGAGCATCTTTTCGATGCGCATCCCAGGGAGCGAAGCGATGAACGCCGGACTCGAGGGCTCAGCCGAAAAGGTAGCAGCTACGGTGCCGCGGCGGCTCGATATATAAGGCTCGTTTTGACGATCGCGCTTCGCAATCAGCAGTTCTAACCAACCGGAAATCTTTCTCGCAGCCATTGCACAATCACGCGCCCGGCTTCCGGCCGTCCTCCACGGTTGGGGCTGGACGGAAGTGGATTGCCGAAGTGATCGCCGTCGACCTGTTGCAATTGTTTGTCCGCGGCCGCAGATTTTCGATAAATCGATTCGGAATCGGAAGGATAGATACCGTGATCGCCGGTGTAATTCATCACCAGAGTCGGTACTTCGATCCGGGTGATATTATCGAGCACCGATGCGCGCGACGACAGACCCGACCAGTTGCTCAACCATGCGCGCGGGGTTTGGTATTTCGCAAAGCCGGCTTCGGTATAGTTGAACAAGTCCGGGCGCGGCGAGAACAGCGACCCGTAGCTGCGCAAGGAAGGATCGATCGAAAGATCCGTAAAAGCCGGATTCGCTTCGGTCCGATTTATCAGTAGATAGTGCCCGCTAATTGCCCGGCGACTCACAAAGCTGCGCTGCGCCTCGGGTTGATGGTCGAAGCCCGGGTCGCGGGTGAGATCGGCAAAGTGGCGCTGCTCCGCAATATAGCGCCGCGCAATCGCATCGATGCGCGCCACTCGTATCGCCTGGGCCGCGCGATAACGCTGCAGGAATTCTTGAGAGTATTTGCTCGATTCCGGCGGCTCGCGGAAACCGTTGGCCGGATTGTACATATCAAGGCTGGGAACGCATGAGAGCGGATCGGCTTCGTCAGCCACCGACGGATCGATCGCAGCCTGCAGAACTTTGCCTTCTCCGAGGTGCGCCGCGATGATCACCATGCCATCGATGGGCGGCATCTGGAACCGGTTGAGATCGTATGGATCACCGGCCGGCGTATCGACCAAACGATTAGGCGGCGCCGTAGCCGCTTGCGCCTGGTAGAAAGTATAGAGCGAGCCGCCGCCGCTGTTGCCGAGAAGCACAATCTTCTGAAAACCGCGCTCCTTCAGAAACTTGACGGATGCGGCGATGTCCATCAGCAGCATCTCGTGGATGCATGCGATATCGTTGCCCGGCCAGCGTCCTTCCTGTCCGAAAGCAGCAAAGCCGGCCTCCACCA
>DATJRJ010000181.1:0-13609 GCA_035504735.1 Binataceae bacterium (SeqCode) | reverse complement strand
TCAGGACGCGAACCCTGTCGCGATAACTATACCCGGGAATAGCGCAACCGTGTCAGGGAAGGTCGCTATCGCGGTCGCGATCATGCCAAACGTGGCCCGAACCGACGTCTATATCGACGGTCACGATGCGACTGCGAGGCGACTCGGAAATCACGGCCGCGGCCTTCGCGAGTTCAGCTGGACCTCGACGAAGACGAGCAACGGTCTCCATACGATTTCCGCCAAGGTCTATGACCACCACGGCCGCTATCTCGGTAGCGCGAGTGTCATGGTAAATCTCTCGAACGTTCCGGCAGTCGTAATCATGGCACCCGGAAACGGAAGTGTCGTCGACGGCATGGTCAATATCGTACCGCAGGTGAGCGGGACGGTGTCGCAAACTAAAATCTATGTCAACGGGAACTATCTGGGCTCCGTGCTGCCGTCGGACAGTTTCAGCTGGAACTCGAAGAAAGTGGCGAACGGCCATCACACTCTCTCTGCCAAGGCTTATAATGCGAGCAAGGTCCTCTTGGGCCAGAGTTCCGTGTCGGTGAACGTGAAAAATCTTGCCGTGACCTCGACGCCGGACCCGACCAAGACCTCGACCCCAGATCCGACTGTGACCTCAACTCCAGTGCCGACCAAGACCTCGACCCCAGACCCGACGGTGACCTCAACTCCAGTATCGACCAAGACCTCGACATCGGCACCATCAAAAACTCCGCAACCATCGGCAACACCGACGCCCACGCAGACAGTCCTGACATCTACCTTGAAACTTACCAGCGCCAACAATGGGCAGACCTTCAACAACTATCGCATAAGCACGACCAGCGGCGATTGCGTGGATCTGAACGGGGCGACCGGTGTCACCTTCGAGAACTCTAACATCGGACCATGCGCCGGGCGCGGTGTTTACATAAACGGTGGTGGTGGCGATAACATCTACGATAGCTACATCCACGTCGAGGGCGCTTCAACAGGTTGTTGCGATACACGTGACGGGGTGTTTGTTAACACCAGTAGTTCCGACACGATCCAGGGCAACGTCATCGCCTACAGCGAATCAAATATCGAGGCCGTGTCTTCCAGCAACATTGTCATCACTGGGAACTTCTTACTCAACCCGCAGGGACTGTTCCCGCGTGGTGAGCAGCTACAAATTGCCGAGGGCACTGTCGCCTCAACGGTCACGGACAACTTACTCGTTAGTACACCCGACTCGACCTTAGGACCGGCGATCGGGACCAGCAATAGTGCCCCAATTCTGCATGGCCAGGATAATACCGGTAACCGACCTTCCGACAATTTAAGTATCTATGAGACTCAGTCTGCCACGGTCGAAAACAACTACATAACCGGCGGACTCGACGCCATCACGCCCGATTCTGGCGGCTGTCAGGACCCCACCGGTTGCGGCTTGATAGCGGATGGGAGCGACAGCCTCAGCTCTAACTCTGAGGCTTTTGAAAACAACATCCTGGTCAATACCGGTGGATGCGGAATTAACATCGCCACTGGAACTAATCAGATCGTGACAGGAAATCAGGTTATTAACTTGAATCCCAACAGCGGAGGTGCCGAGACTGCATTCGTGATCTGGAACGAGTATACTCCGGCCTGTGGCCCAGTACAGTTTGACAATAACGTAGGGACCACAATTCCGGCATCGGGTTCCGCCTCCGGTTACTGGAACGGCGGTGGATGTACATCGGGTTCGGGTGTTACTTGCGATGGCACGAACACCAACGTCACCGGTTGCAACACTCTCGATGAAGGCAGCGGTCGCACCGCATATGACACATTGATCTCGGATCCAACGATTAGCGAACCGCCCCAGATACCACCGAAGCCGAAGAACTGTGTTGTCGTCTCGCCATACTCAACGCAGACTTCATTGCCGCCTTGCAGCTGAGGAAAGCACTGCCTCCCGACAAGGGGAGCAACAAATCTTGGCTGCTGCTCTCATGCGGCAGCGCTAAAACTCTGCTTCATCGTTTCGAGACACTCTGAGGCAATGTCCTGAAGACCGTTGAAAATTGAAGTGGCGGCAATCCTCGCCGGATGGCGAGATCGGGTGGGTTTAAGAGGAGGACGCCGCCATTGGGGAGACTGGCAGGAGCAAGCTTAAGGAGCAAACGGGAAAAGGCAGCAGCAACTTCATCTCAAGGAGTTCGCGGGCGAAGGTTCTGGGGACTCGGTGGTGCTTCCCGGGATCGCGTTCGCGCAAGAAAAGATCGAAGCCGAGCGCACCGCCCTGTGCGGCGCGCGCCACGCGCATCTGGCCGAACACCAGGCGCTGCGCACCAAACACGTAACGAGTCCGCTTGTGCTGGGCGGCGGGCGCGCCGAGATTAATCGTACGCGCGTGCGCAGCGCCGGCGGCCACGAGTTTTCTCTGCCGAGCTGGCAGATGTGGGGTGCGCGTGAGCCGTTGGAGCAGCGCGCGGTCGAGCAGATGGTGCTGGGAGGATCGAGTCGGCGTTACGCTCGCTCGCTGGAGCGCTGCCCGATGAGATCGAGGTCCACAGAGTTGGCAAGAGCGCGGTGAGCGAGCGATTGGTGGTGGGGACCGCGAAGAAGCTCGCGGAACTGATGCGGCGCAAGCTCGGCGGCCTCAAGTTGCTTGCTGATTGACGGAGTGCGCTTCGCCGACCATGTGGTGTTGGCCGCAATCGGCGTCGATATCGGCGGCAAGAAACAGGTGCTGGGCCTGCGCGAGGGCGCGACCCGCCGCCTGCAAGGCGCTTTCGGCCGACTTGATCGAACGGGGGCTGCCCACCGAGCGCAGCCTGTTGTTTGTGATCGACGGCGCCAAGGCTCTGCGTAGGGCAATTGCCGACAGCTTGGGAGCGCGCGCGCTCATCCAGCGCTGCCGTCAGCACAAGAAGCGCAACGTCACTGAGGCGCTCCCGGAGCGGATGCGCAGTTCGGTGCAAAGCGCGATGAGCCAGGCCTACGCCGGCGGCGATCCCAAACGCGCGCACCAGTTGCTTGAGAACCTGGCCCGCAATCTGGAGCGCGGATATCCGGGCGCTGCTGCTTCGCTGCGCGAAGGGCTGGAGGAGATGCTCACCATCATGCGCCTGGATCTGCCGGAGAGTCTGGAGCGCGTGCTCTCGTCGACCAACCTGATCGAAAACCTGTTCAGCCGGGTGCGCGAGATGGCGCGCCGGGTGCGGCACTGGCAGGGCGGCGCGATGATCCTGAGATGGACGGCGGCCAGCGTGCTCGAAGGCTAACGCAATTTCCGCAAGCTCGTTGGCTATCGGGCCCTCGGCAAACTCGACGCCGCGTCCGTGCCCATGATGCTGCCTTCGATCGAGGAGTTGATAATCGAAAGCAGGCCGCCTAAATGACTATCAAGCCGCTTCTCAATTCCAACAGCGATTCGGGCATTACCAAAAGCCGTGCTGAGTATGCACCAAAGGACGATGAACGTTTGGTCGATGCGATCGAGGAACTGATTAGGGCAATAGCATCGCGCCGCTAGCAGTACCTCGGAGCCGGTCAGCTCGAAATGATTCTGGTTCGTGAGGCATTTCAGAGCTTCTCTCCTGGGTTGCTCGATGGCCATGGGGCTCACGGCGAAACCTCCAATCCACATACGACTTAACTAGCAGGGTGTTGATAAATGCGTGAAGATTTGATCAAAGAGAATCGCGCAGTCGGAACTTCTCTGGGAGGTCAGCGATGGACCGCGGTAGTATCAATCATCTTGCCTTAACAGTTAGCGATCTGGTCCGTTCCACCGAATTCTACGACAGGGTGCTGGGGTTCATGGGCTATGCGCGAGTCGAGGTGCCAGAAGCGACTCAGCAATTGATGAAGACGCGGTTGCACGCGTGGGCCAGCCCAAGCGGTTCAATTACACTTCGGCCAACAAAAGCAGAATCTGCGAGAAAAGCTCATGATCGCGACACGCCGGGGCTCAACCATATGGCGTTCAACGCCCAGAATCGAGCCGATGTCGAAAAGATGCATAGTCTCTTACAGGACATCGGGGCACGGATCCTCGACCCACCAGCCGAATATCCATACTTTCCAGGATACTTCGCGGTTTATTTCACCGACCCTGACGGCTTTAAGTTCGAGTATGTTTTCTGGCCCCAGCCTTAAGAACATGACTTAAAGCAAGGCGGGCTCGGTTGATCGCAGAGTAGGGGGAGCTGCGGATGCGGGGTGAAGAGAGGCGGCAACGGGCGATGTTGATGATCCTGGAGCCAGGAGAGCGAGTGCCCGGGGAGCATCCGCTGCGGCGGGTCAAGGAACTGGCCGACGCGGCGCTCAGGCAGCTTTCACCGCTGTTCGACGAGATGTACAGCGCGATCGGACGGCCGTCGATCCCGCCCGAACGGCTGCTGAAGGCCTCGCTGCTGATGGCGCTCTACACCTTACGCAGCGAACGGCTGTTCTGCGAGCAACTCGACTACAATCTGTTGTTCCGCTGGTTTCTCGATATGGACGTGGCCGCGCCGAGTTTCGACCACTCGACCTTCTCGCGTAACCGGGCGCGACTGCTGGAGCACGACGTGGCGCGCGAGTTTTTCACCCGCGTGGTCGCGCAGGCGCGCAGCCTGCGGTTGCTTTCGGACGAACACTTCACCGTGGATGGCACGCTGGTCGAGGCCTGGGCGTCGCTCAAAAGCTTCAAGCGCAAGGACCGGGAACCAGGTCAGCCGCCCGACGACCCCGGCAACCCGACGGTTAACTTCCATGGCGAGCGCCGCAGCAACGCGACTCATCAGTCGACCACCGACCCCGAAGCGAAGCTGGCCAGGAAGGGCGCGGGCAAGGAAGCGAAGTTGTGCTATTCGGCCAATGCGCTGATGGAGAACCGCAACGGTCTCCTGATCGAGTTCGCGGTCGAACCGGCCGACGGCTACGCCGAGCGCAACAGCGCCCGCGCGATGCTGGAGACCGCGTTGCCGGGCAGCCGGCGGATTACGCTTGGCGCCGACAAGGGCTACGACACTGCGGAGTTCGTCGCGTCCTGCCGCGCGCTCAAGGTCACCCCGCACATCGCGCGCAATGAGGGTCGCGCCGGTGGTTCCGCGCTCGACCGCCGCACCGCGTGCCAGGGCGGCTACGCGGTGAGCCAGAGGGTACGCAAGCGGGTCGAAGAGAGCTTCGGTTGGATGAAGACCGTGGGCGGTCTTCGCCGTACCCGCTATCGCGGCCTCGTCCGCACCCAATTGCACGCCTATCTGGTGGCTGCCGCCTACAACCTGCTCCGCATCGCCAGACTCAGCCCGGCACCCTAATGAAGCGTGACTCCACCACAGCGCCACGCCTGCCGCGCCGAGCGAAATCCGCCCAGCCCAGCGACTGACTCGGCCACTATCACTACCATGGCGGGTAAACTGATTAATCAAACCCCTTCCTCAACAGCCTGCTAGGGAAGCATAGGGGGCTGACTAGGTGCAATCGCCAGGCAAGAGCCGAGATGCTCGAATCCGCGGACTTATCCATACGGTGACTCCACGGTTCATTCCAGAACTAGAACTTCTGCGGTGCGTGCGTAGCTTTTGGTAGG
This sequence comes from Binataceae bacterium (SeqCode), assembly GCA_035504735.1. Lineage (GTDB taxonomy): Bacteria > Desulfobacterota > Binatia > Binatales > Binataceae > JAJPIG01. The sequence goes on along the minus strand of DATJRJ010000181.1, from coordinate 8,091 downwards.
TATACCCCTCTTGACTCAGGGAATCCCAACGTTAAAATGGTGATACTGCGATTCATCTAACTGCGTTCAGACTCATCACTTCGTCCGCTCGTCGGACGCACATAAACCTGGTTCGCTTGCTTAAGCGCTGAGGCTTTAGGCCCAAACGCTGGCCGGCGATTAGGGCGCGCAGAAGCGCGAATGCGTCGGCATTTTATCCGTCCGTTCCGGCGCATTGGCTGATTTTCAGCCACGAAGAAAAGCGTGACGCGAAGGTGAAAATGCTTCGGGAAAGAGGAATGACCGAATATCTAAGTGCGACGGTAACCATTGCGGAACACGACCAAGCATCGGTGAGTGAAAGAAGGGCTAATTCGCGAAAAATTTGCGGCCAACTAGAGTTTCGTCGGTCGAAAATTAACCCGAAGAAAACAGCACGACAATGACAAAAAAAACTTTGAAGACTGGGACGCAGCCCAGCGTCAAAAATCAAGGGAGGCTTATGCAACAACTCCCTGGAATGTTTAGAGCGAGGTCAAAAAATGGATCACACATCACCACAGTCACAGACGAGGAATGCAAGTACTGAAACCGTGCTTGAGCGACTTTATGATCGAGAAGGCCTTCGCCGGTTGTCGATCATTCAGCGAAATCTTTTCCAAAAGCTTCGTCGTTCGGAAATTGATCAGTTGAAAGTTCTCCGCGATGATCGCGAACGGGAATTAAAGCTCCGGCGGCTCGACAATTTAATGACGGTAATTGATAAGGTAGTTGATCCAGATGGAGCTGATGCCGAATCGGATAGCAAAAGAGGTTTGGACAATGCCTAGGTTTTCGGATAGCGAGTCCATCAGACTAATCGCCACGATCAATGATTCGACCTTGCTGAACTGGAAACACCGCTGCAATCCCCAAGCGCAGATTCAGTTCCCCAAGAGCCCCGAGCTACCGCCACTTGAGCACACGATGCAGGAACTTTTTAATTCTGCAAAGGCGATCGGACTAATCATGAAAATGAATTTGGAGGAAACGTCAGATGGACGGCCATAGGTGCAAAGCAGTCAAACCCGACGGCCATCCCTGCCGAGCAAATCCTCAGGAAAGCAAGGATTGTTGCTTTTTTCATGATCCAGACAAAGCCTACGAGCGTCGCGCTGCCCAGGCCCGTGGAGGCCAGGGTAATAGCACGCCTTCGCCGCCAATCGACCCGCCTGATTTTGCTACCGAGAACGCGGCCGACGTGATTCCGCTTTTGGTCGATACAATTAAGCGGCTGTACCGCCGCGAGCTCACCCCCAGCGTGGGCACAACCATTAGCAGCCTCGCGAAATGTTTGATCAGAGCGCTCGACGATCGCGAAACCCAGCAAAGGCTTTGCCGTCTCGAGCAGCAGCTTTCAGAAACGAAGATAAAGGAAGGCCTTTTCGACCCGAATACGGAGTAAACAAGATGAATGCTACGAACGAAAGGAGAATCAAGGCTATGGAAGAAATTATGGAGGCGCAAAATTTGTCTGCCAAACTGACCGAAGAGCTCGAACGATTCGACACCTTTGAGCGCTACCTTGAATTCCTAGCTGATGGGTCTGTGGCAGGGGAGGTGGCGGCTCTCATCCCCGATTTGAAATTCCAGGATCGCAAACCGAATGACTGGAACGACTATCACCTGACGCCGGCCCAACAACGACACGGAATAAGCCATTGGTACTTCGTTGGCAATTTGGTTGTAGGCCTCCACTCCGACGCTGCCGAGCTGATTCTGCGTGTCGCGGGCCGGCTCGAATCGACGGAAGTAATCTTGCAATTCAAAGATACGCTCCGAGTTTCGAATCCATCCGTCCGATGGACAGACGCGATCGACCTAGGGAAGTTTTCCGCACTGCTCGTCAGAGTACGCCGTAATCTCGTCTCGAACCTGTCCGAGTTACGCGCTTCATGTCTAGCCTGCGAAAGTATTTCTAGTAAACACGGCAAAGGGCACAAACTGCTAATTAAAGAGTTGGTAGTCAAAATTGATGAGCTTTACCGGCGGAACGAGGAATTCGTGAATTTATTTGGGCAGGTACTGAGGGAGATATTGTCGAGCCCCGTTCGCCCTGAAACAGGATGGCCGCCCGACCTTTGCGAAATTGATCGCGATGCTATCGAACAGGTCGCAGTAAACCAAAGCGAGATGCTGGTTCGGCGGCTAACCGACCTCGCCCAGGCTGAAATGCTGATTGCGTTTGACGAGAACCAGAAGGCCCTTGATATCTTGAAACCCTATCTGGAAGCTCATCCGGAGGAATAGGCGGCAGTACAGGCCCGTTCGCCCCTTACTTTGACTACTTAAAGTAATGGGGGGCGGGCCTAGGGAGGTAGAACCGCTCCGAGGGGCGGAGCTAATCCATAGATCGCTTGGTTCGTTGCGCCGCTGCGAAAAGATCTGTCGATCCGGAAGGTAATTTTGCTGGCCGCCTAATGGCTGACGAATCTTATCTGTTGGATCTGATCGATTTGTTGAGAGCCCACGAACATGAACGGACGATTTGAATTCAGATGATTTCGCTGAAATCTCAATACTCACCTAAAGCGCTGAGAGTACCGGTGAATATCGATCTTTTTTGCCGCCGCCGCAGCTACCGGTTTCGGTGTGGAGTGTCCAATCTTTTGACCAATGGAAGTGTTAGTACGTGGCCGCATTTGCCAATGAAGTGTGAGGTTACGGATTTTCATCGTGGTCGGTGCCGGGTTTCGATCGCCGAGCGACGAATACCGGCCGCGTGTTTTAGTGCCACGCACCGGCGCTCGGTCAGCACTTGAGCCTTCCTAGGGAATAGAGATTTCGCGGTTGAGCAGCTCGTCCCGGAGTTTGCTGTGGAACGATTCGCAATAATCATTCTCCTGTGGGCGCTTCGGCTCGAATCGATCGGCCTGGTGCCCAGGCCGGCCCAACACTTGCGCAACTGCGGCGCCCGATCTATTCAGCGGCGGCAGTCGGGATGAAGCCGAGAGTCCCGTTGCGCAAGCGCACCTGCAGCCAATCGCCGGTGATTCCTGTCACGTTGACCCAGCGGCCGCGATGCACCTGGCCGACCACCGCGCTGGTCTGGTCGGGATTCTGATAGACCGGCGAGTTCTTGGTGAGCTGGAAGCGCTTGTTAAGCGGCCGCAGCCGGATCGCCGCCGATGTGGCGGCGGCCGCGGGAGTTGCCATCGGGCTCGGGCTGGCGAGGCTCGGGTTGAGCGATTGGGCCGTGGCCAGCTCTTTTTGCGCCTCGTCCTGCCGGTTGTTCTCGGCGAACAGCAGCGAGGCGAGGGCATAGTGGGCGGCAGCGTTGCGCGGCTCGAGGCCGATGGCGGTGCGCAACTCGACCTCGGCCGGGCCGAACTTATTGGCGCGGGTCAATGCTTGCGCGAGCTTGATACGGTAGGCGGCATTGGCCGGATCGAGCGCCACCGCGGCGCGATACTGCTCCTCGGCTGCCTGCGGCTCGTCGTCGGCCAGATAGAGGTCGCCCAGCGCGGCATGTGCAGCGTGGTTCTTGAGGTCCAGGTCGAGCGCCTTCATCAGCTCGGCGCGGGCCTGGTCGGGTTTCTTTTCGGCGACATAGGCGTTGGCGAGCGCGACGTGGGTGCGCGGATCGTTGGGCGCCAGCTTAACCGCCTGTTGGTAGTCAGCCTCGGCCTGCGAGAAGCCCGAGGATTGCATCGCGAGGTCGCCGGCGTTGAGATAATCATCGGCGGACTTGTGACCGCATCCAGCCATCAAAAGAACGGACAGGAACGTTGCCAGGGCCGTCGATGTTTTCCATGTTGAGGTAGAACTGGTGTCACGCATCGCCATCCACTCCTTTTGTGCTGGTCCCGTCGCGCGCGTCCCGATGAGACCATCCTAATGTTGGAAGATCACGCGAAAATTAGTCAAGCCAAGTGTGCCCTCCGGTCACTTGGCGAGCCGCGGGGCTTGGGTTATAAGAGAACGCCGTGCGTATCGTGCTGATAGCGGCCAAGCAGCTCGAATTCGCCAAGACCCGGCTGAGCGGCGCGATGCCCGCGGCCGAACGGCAGGTGCTGGCCGAGGCGATGTTTCGTGACGTGCTGGGAGCTGCGCTGAGTGCGCGGGTGCCTGACCATGTCGCGCTGGTGAGTTCCGATGAGCGGCTGCTCAAGATGGCGCGGGCGGCGGGAGCGATGACGATCGACGAGAAATTTCCGCGCGGTCTGAACGCCGCGGTGCGGCTCGGAACCGAGGCGCTGATTGCCGAGGGGGCGGGCACGGTATGTGTAGTGCTATCGGACATTCCGCTGGTGACCGGGGCGGATATCGACGCGGTCTTCGCTGCGATTCCGGGGCCGCGTGGAGTTGCGCTGGTGCCCTCGCGCGAGCTGTCGGGCACCAATATAATCGCCCGCACTCCGCCCGATGCGGTGGCGACGCGGTTCGGCCGGCATAGCCTGATGCGCCATCTGGAAAGCTGCGAGCAAGCCGGCCTGCGCTGCGAGATAATCCGCCAGAGCGGGCCATCGATGGATTTGGATTTGATAAGCGATCTGGCGGATTTTGTGCGAATGCCAAGCGCGACCCATACGTTTAATCAACTGGCGCGCCTGGGTCTTGATCAGGCCTGAAACAACCCCGATGACCGCAGTGGCTTCGATCGAGCGCCTGGGAGCGCTGATTCTCGATGGGATCGAGTCACTCGGCAATTTTTTTCTGTTTTTGTTTGCCGCGCTGTTCTATGCCGTCACGCCGCCCTTCAAACTGCGCCTGACGATTCGCCAGATTCGGATTATCGGCGCCGAATCGAGCTTCCTGATCCTGCTGATTGGCGGCTTTACCGGGATGGTGCTGGGCCTGCAGGGCTACAACACGCTCCGGCGCTTCGAGTCCGAGGGCGCGCTGGGTACGGTGGTGGCGCTGACGCTGGTGCGCGAGCTGGGTCCGGTGCTGACGGCGCTGATGATCGCGGCACGTGCGGGCTCGGCGATGGCGGCGGAAATCGGCTCCATGCAGGCGACCGAGCAGATCGACGCGCTGACGGTGATGGCGATCAATCCGATTCAGTACCTGGTTTCGCCGCGGGTGCTAGCTGGGCTGATCAGCTTTCCGCTGCTGACGGCGATTTTCGACGTGGTCGGAATTCTCGGCGGCTACGTGATCGGGGTCAATCTGATGGGTGCGCCGGGTTCCAGCTACTTGAACGGCATCGCCAACAACCTGGTTGCCCATGATATCGTGACTGGGATCTACAAATCGGTAGTCTTCGGGCTGGTGGTGATGTGGGTCTGCTGTTACAAGGGCTACCACGCGGAACGGATGGCGACCGGGGTCAGCCGCGCCACCACCGAAGCGGTGGTGCTGTCGAGCGTTCTGATCCTGGTATGGGATTACTTTTTGACCTCGATACTGCTGTGACGATGGGCGAGACGACGGGCGATTCCAGGGCGGCCGGGCATCACGCCGGACCCAACGCTATCGAAGTGCGGGGCTTGCGCCGGCATTTCGGCCGGCAGGAGGTCCTGCGCGGCGTCGATATCGATTTCCCGCGCGGCCAGATCACCACTATCGTGGGGCCCAGCGGCTGCGGCAAAACCGTCTTCCTGAAGCATCTGAACCTGCTCTTGCGGCCCGATTCGGGACAGATAACGATCGAGGGTATCGATCTGACCAAACTTTCCGGACGGGCGCTCGATGAGGTGCGTGAGAAATTCGGGATGCTGTTCCAGGGCGGCGCATTGTTCGATTCGCTGACGGTGTTCGATAACGTCGCCTTTCCACTGGTCGAAAAGACCCGGCTCGGCCGCGTGGAGATCGCTCAGCGGGTGCGCGAGATGCTGGCGGCGGTGTCGCTGGTGGGGATGGAAGAAAAGTATCCGTCGGAGCTCAGCGGCGGGATGCAGAAACGGGTGGCGTTGGCGCGCGCGCTGATTCATCGCCCCGGGATTCTGATGCTCGACGAACCGACCACCGGACTCGACCCGACCCGGATCGGATCGATCCACGCCCTGGTGCGCCGGACCCAGAAGCGCTTCGGACTGACGGCGGTGCTGGTCAGCCATGATGTGCCGGCAGTATTCGAGATATCCGACCGCATCGCATTCATGCATGAAGGCCGGATGCAATTGAGCGGCACGGTCGCCGAGATCACCGCGGCGCACGACGAGACCTTCGAGCGCTTTCTGGCGGGCAAAGCGGCCGAAGAGGAGGAGAGTCCGGCCGCGGCCGGCTAAACAGGCACAATGTACGCGACGCGCACCACGCAATTCATCGTCGGGCTGTTCGCGATTCTCGGAATCGCGGCCTTGGCCTTCCTGTCGTTACGACTCGGCCGCATCGACTTGTTCGGCAGTCCCGGTTATATCCTCTACGCCGATTTCGACAATATCGCGGGACTCAAGAACCACGATCGGGTCGAGATCGCAGGCGTGCCGGTCGGCCATGTCGCCTCGGTCTCGCTCAAGAACGATCGCGCGCAAGTCGGGCTGTTCATCCATGACGGCGTGCAGGTCGATAGCGATGCGATCGCCGGCATCAAATCGAGTGGCATCATCGGCGACAAGTACGTGGCCATCCAGCTCGGCGGCGGCAACCCGCTCCACAGCGGCGGTACTATCATGCAGACTCAATCGGCGTTCGTACTGGAAGATGCTATAGGCGGACTGATAAACAGTTTGGGCTCGGGGGGAGGCTCCGACAAAAACAAGGGTAAGGATAGTAATTAGCAATGGAATCTAGTCAAACCAGGGTAACATCCAACCGCAAACCGATGGGGAGCCTCAAACTGGCCGCGGGTCTCGCGATCGCAGCTATCGCCGCGGTGATGACGATCGCGGCGCCGTCGCGCGCCGCCAACAGTCCTTCGGCGGTGGTGCAAGGCCTCGTCAACCAGGCGCTGGGCGTATTGCGCGACAACTCGATGCCGATCAGCCAGAAACAAGACCGCTTGCGCGGCCTGGTCGCGCAGACCTTCGATTTCACCGAGATGGCCCGTTCGGCGCTCGGCACTCACTGGCGCGATCTGAACTCCGATCAGAAGGCGGACTTCACACGAGTTTTTACCCAGTTCATCGAGGATTCCTACCTGAGCAAAATTTCCGAATATAAGGGCCAGACCGTCACCTTCACCAAGACCATCCAGTTGGCGGCGGGCTACACCCAGGTCAATTCCCAGATCGTGCAACCCAACGGGGAAGAGCCGATCGCGCTCGATTACCGACTGAGGTTCGAGAACGGCGAGTGGCGGATCTACGATGTCACGGTCGATGCGATCAGTATCGTCGCTAATTACCGCAATCAGTTTAACCGCGTCATCAACGATAAGGGCTTCGCTACGCTGATGGCAGATTTGCGCGCCAAGAGCAGCCAATTAGCGAATTCGCCCGCCGCGCCGGATAATGGTCGCTAGTCACAGCAAGTGCAAGCGATTATAGTCGGGTGAAGCTCCGGCCCGAGGAGGGGGAGAGAAAATTGGACGGTAAAAGCAGCTTTAAAATGGATGTAGGCCTGGAGAGTCGGACGGTTTCCCGGTCGCTCGGCGGCCTGCTGGCAGCGATCCTGATGGCGGCGCTTCTGTGCGTATCGCCCGCGATGGCTGGGGAAAGCGGCGCGGCGGGGTCGCCACCACCGGGTCCGCCGCCGGGTCCGAACAATGGCCAGCCGTATGCGGATCCACTGGAACCCTTCAACAGCGCAATGTTAAACTTTAACTTGAAGGTTGACCAGTACGTGGTCTTTCCGATCGCCAACGCCTATGCCTCCGTGGTGCCGCGGCCGGCACGTGAGAGCGTCGGCAATTTCTTCAATAACGTCCAGGTGATTCCGCGCTTCGCCAACAACCTGTTCCAGCTTCATCTGGCGCGGGCCGGCAACGAGGTGATGCGCTTCGGTATCAACAGCACGCTTGGCGTCGGCGGCCTGTTCGACGTCGCCGATACCTGGTTCGGACTCAAGGAAAATCGCGACGACTTCGGCCTCACGCTCGGCCATTATGGGGTTCCGACCGGGCCTTACCTGGTGCTGCCCCTGTTCGGCCCATCAACGGTCAGGGACACGGTCGGAATGGTGGCCGATGGCGCCATGAACCCGCTTGATTACCTGACGCCCTGGTACGTCTATATTCCGGCCAATGCC
>DATJRJ010000180.1:0-7611 GCA_035504735.1 Binataceae bacterium (SeqCode) | reverse complement strand
ATGTCCGACATCAAGCGGCGTTGATGTCTTTAGCGGTGCATATGTGGTCTCCGGTGGTAAGGGCAAATACTCGAGCGCATCCGGCGGTGCGGGTGCCATAAATGGCAGCCAGGATGGTTCCAGCGGTGCATCTCAAGCTTCTGTGACCGGTTCGATTCAGCCGACCGCTCCGTAAAAGATCACTCTTAACTGTCGATCTTCTCTTGGCGGTTTCGATCACCCGATCGGACCGCCAGCGCACACCATCCGCAACCTTCCGTCACTCATTCCGCCGCTCCCTCGCCGAGGTTCTCGGCTCCACTTCGCTTCGCCTGGTGCTGCGCCGGCACCCCTCTCGCCTAGGAAGTGCTAAAATTGCGCCGGAGGCTCCACGGATGGATTCAAATCTCGAATCTTTTCTCAATCTTCTCGCCGAGGCGGAACGGGCTGGTGGCCGCGTGCTCCATGAACTGACCGAACAGGCCGCCTCCTTCGACTTGAAAGAGCTGCTCAGAAAGGTCGAACACGACGAGGGCTACTACGCCGGCCAACTCGCCGCTCACGTCCGCCGCCTCGGTGGCACGCCCTCTCGCCAGACAGGTGATTTTGTCGAAAAGGTCCGTGCCGTTGCCGGCCTTGCCCCCAGGCTCGAATTGCTTAATCGCGGTCAGAATTGGGTCGTACGCAAAATCGACTCGATGCTCCCCATCGTCGCCGATCCTCCTCTCGCAGCCTTCCTCCGAGTCATGGCCGAAGGGCATCGCGTAAACATCAGTACCCTCGACGACGCCATCAAGCACGGCGCCACATAGCGCTCGCGTGCAAGAGACGCCGTGCGGCTGTGAGGCGAACCAGCCGGCTCAAGAATCTGGTCCTCGCCTGAGACCTTTATGTACATCCCTGACACGATAGTCGCTCCGGCCACCGCGCCGGGCTCGTCCGCCATCGCGATCATTCGCCTCTCTGGCCCCGCCGCGATCACGATCGCGCGCCGCCTATGGCATCCGCTTACGTCCTCCTCCACCCTCGTCCGACGGCGCCTCTATCTCGGCACTATCCGCGATCCCGCGACCGGCGCCGCCCTCGACCAGGCGATGCTCACCGTGATGCCCGCGCCTCACAGCTTCACCGCCGAGGATGTCGCTGAGTTGCAATGCCACGGAGGGCCCTTTCTCGTGCGCCGCATTATCGCTCTCGCTGCTGAGGCTGGCGCGCGCATCGCCGAGCCGGGCGAATTCACGCGCCGCGCCTTTCTCAACGGACGCCTCGATCTGACCGCCGCTGAAGCGGTTACCGACCTCATTCACGCCAACAGCGAAGGTGCGCTCGCCAAGGCCTTGGCCCAGCTTTCCGGCGCGCTCGCCGATCGCGTGCGCGGCTTGCGGCATCAACTCATCACCCTCCGCGCCCATCTCGAAGTTGCGATCGATTTCGCCGGCGAGGACGATGTTCCTGCTTTCACCCGTGGCTCAATCATCGCCGAAATCGATCGCCTCACCGCCGATCTGACTATTCTCCACGATAGCTATACACGCGGCCGCATCATCCGTGACGGCGCTCGCGCCACCGTCATCGGCAAGCCCAATGCAGGCAAATCGAGCCTGCTCAATCTCCTGCTCGGCGCCGAGCGCGCGATTGTCACACCGATACCGGGCACTACTCGCGATGTCATCGAGGAGGCCATCCGCCTCGGCTCCCGCACGCTGGTTCTCGAGGATACCGCCGGCCTTCGCACCAGCGCCGGCGAGGTCGAGCGCATCGGCATCAGCCGCACGCGCCAGCATGCAGCCAATGCTGATCTCATTCTCGCCGTCTTCGATTCTTCACGTCCCTTCGATTCCGACGACGCCGATCTAATCGCTCTATGTAATGAATTGGACGCGAGCGCCAATCATCCCCGCTGCGGCCTCGCGCTGCTGAACAAGTCCGATCTGCCACCCTGCTTCGACGCGGTAATGCTGCGCGGCCACGGCCTCAATTATCCAGTTGCGACTATTTCGGCGCTGACCGGCGACGGCCTCTCCGCGCTCCGCGATTCACTCGAAAGCGCCATTGAAACGTTATCCAGTGATCCATTTAGTAATAATGATGGCATAGTCATTTCGCGCGAGCGTCATCGCGACGCCCTCGCCCGCGCCCTTGATTCACTTGCCGCTGCCCGTGCCGCCGCGCTCGCCTCGATGCCGCCCGAAATCATCGTCGTCGACGTCACCGCCGCCTCCGATTCGCTCGGCCTGATTACCGGCGAGGTTGGCGCCGAAGACATCCTCGACGCCATCTTCCGCGAATTCTGCCTCGGCAAATAATCTCGTGTTGCGGTTTTGTGAGGACTCGTCTCGGGCGTTTAGCTAAAGGCCGATCGTTCGCGTCTCCGTTCTATAGGTTCCGGTTTAGCTCACCGAATTCGGTGCGACGTGTTCTGAATACGATCCATCCAGAAGGTGAGCCGTGGGGTATAAGCATGCGGTACACAACTCCCACAGATTTCATGAGAAAGACTAGTTAAGGTTCCCAGTCCGACCTCTAACGGCTGCGAGCGAGTGAATTCTGCCGGCAGGCATTCAAGGAGTTCAGCTAAAACATCGAGCGCCGACGCCAAATTGGCAAGAATTGCCGACAGGGCCACTTCCTCTACCATCAGCTTAGGTTGGTAAAGCAAATCATGGGTCGTGCGCAACTCACCGACGAAGAGCATTATCGCACTGTCTAATCTTATGGCGATTCGCTGCAGCGGCGTCGTCCCCGCTTCACATAGTGAATTGATCGAAAGTAACTCCGAGATAATCAGATGGAGATTGCTCTGAACCCGATCCAGGCGTTCATCAAAGGTAATACGGTGGATTTCGAGCACCAATTCGTCCTGCCGATGAGAAACGAACTTGGCCACTACTGCACCAAAAATCAACAACGCAAGGACAGATTCGGCAACCGCGACGATCCTGGCAATTCCGACAGGTACGACATCACCATAGCCTAGCGAAGTTGCTGTCACGAAACTGAAGTAGAGCGAGCTAAGCAGACCTTTGAAGTCTGCCTTAACCGGCAAACCTGCATCGACCAGGCCATGTTCGCCGATCAACGCGCCCAGCCAATAGCCAACCCCACAGAGAACGACTGTACCAAACCAGATCAGGAAAAGCTGAGACGTCGACAGCCGCGATACCAGTTCCGAGGCGGAGTCGTTCCATCGGCTGTTGGACGCAATGCGCGCCGGTCCTGAGCCATCGTAACTATTCGCCGAAACGGCCAATTTTGGTCCAAGAAGCTCGGCGCCAAGCGCGGGCGTCGATTCTCCCCCGACTGCGGTTTCCACTGGCTGTCCCGATTCAATCCAGTCGGCAAGGCCTCCGCGATAATCGCGCACCTTTGAATACCCGATCTCATTCAGCAAGGCGACCGCCTGCTCACTCTTCGGTCATGTGAATTTTCCGCAATAAACTACGATTTCAGCCAATCGATCGGGAAGAAGCTCGCGGGCACGGCTCGTGATGCTTTCCACCGGAATATTGATCGCGCCAGGAATGTGTCCCATCGCGTAAGATTCCGCGGTGAGCACATCGATTACCACAAGCGCTCCGCTGCGTAACCCTTTTTGGAGTTCCTCGCGGGATATTTCCGGGAGCTCGGAAGCAGGTGCCGCTTTTTCAAATTGAGACGTCATTTCTATTACCGTACTAGATACCAGCCGCCTGAACAGCTCCTCGCCAACAAGCAATGGCCGTGGCAGACATGTCCGCTAGAATAGGTCAGGTTTGAAATCGTGCCCAACTGCCAACTGATCCAACCTGGCGACGGCGGAGCGAACACTACCATCTGGAGCAAACACCTAAGACTCGGCGCCGGTAACCTAACGAGTTCAGTCTGACGAAGCCGGCGGGACCTTGCCCGTCGCCGGAACGCCAGCCAGCAGGTAGTTAAGTCCCTCGGACATTGTCGGGTGAGCGAAAACCGCGTCGCGCAACATAGTGTACGGCAGCCGCCCAAGCATCGCGGTCTGAACGGCTGCCATCAGCTCGCTTGCCTCGGTACCAAATGCGGTGAAGCCAATGATGCCGTCGTTATCTTTGCCGATCAGCATCTTCATAAAGCCGCGCGGTTCGCCGATCGTGTGAGTGCGGAGCACATTCGCCATCGGCAGTTTCGCGAGGCGGTATTCGACGTTGTCACGCTTCGCCTCGGTCTCGTTACGGCCGGCGCGCGCCAACTCCGGATCAGTGAACATGCAGAACGGGACGATGCGTTCCTTCGTGGTCCGATTGCCACCCCGCAAATTCTCGTGCACGACCCTGAAGTCGTTATATGCGACGTGTGTGAATTGCGGACTGCCTGCGCAATCGCCCATCGCCCACACGTTCGATGCGGTCGTCTCCAGCCGGCCGTTGACCTTGATATAGCCTCGCCCGTCGAGATCGACACCGGCTCGCTCCAGTCCAATTCCTTTTGTATTCGGTGCACGACCGACGGAAACGAGCAGATCGCTGCCTTCGATAATCCGTTCGCTATGACCGTCTTTGACGTAAACGCGAACCTCTTTGCCAGAAAGTCCTTCAGCCTGAGAGATACGAGCGCCGAGCAATACTTCAATTCCTTCGTCGTGAAACAAGTCAAGAAGAGCGGCGCCAACGTCAGGATCTTCGCGCTCGGCAAGCTGCGCGCCTCGTTCGATCACGGTCACATTTGAGCCGAACCGCCGTACCGCCTGGGCAAGTTCAAGGCCTATATAGCCTCCACCGATCACTACGAGATGACGTGGCAGACGATCGAGATCAAGCGCCTCGATATGGGTCATCGGATTCGCCGCAGTGAGGCCAGGAATATCGGGCATCGCCGAGTGCGAACCCAGGTCGAGGAACACACGTTCGCCAACAATCTGCCGAGTTCCGCCATCATTAAGCGCGACCTCGACCATTTTTGGAGCAACGAAGCGGCCTTCACCCATGATCAATTCTATTCCGGCGTCCGCAGTGCGTTTGGCATGGAACTGATGTTCCTCTTCGACCATCTTGCGTTTGCGCTGCTGGACGCCGGCCATATTGATGCGGAGATGATCCATTTCTAGTCCGAATTCGGCGCCACGCCTTGCCAGCGATGCCACTCGCGCCGAGTAGATCACGTTTTTGCTTGGTAGGCACGCGATATTTGGGCAGGAACCGCCGAGCCATTTCCGCTCAACCATCGCAGTACGATGACCCTCATCAGCCATCGTCCAGGCTGTCCACTTGCCGGCCTCTCCGCTTCCCAGAACTAGAATTTCGTATTTTTCTACGTCAGCCATCTGGCCCATCTCCTAATCATGCCCTGGGTTTCTTTGTCGAGCATTGTGCTTTATGCGATTAGCCGCTGCTCGCTTCTCCAATGGCCTCGCGTATGACGCCAGCTACAAGCCCGGGCGCGGTGACGATCGGCGCGTGGTCAACCGGATGCGAGCGCACCCGCGCATGCATCCGCTCCGCCATAAAGCGTTGCGTCTCGCGAATGATCATGCGGTCATTTTCCGCCAGAAGGTACCAGGCGGGGCGGTCTTTCCAGAGTGGACGATTTACGGGCACCGAGATGCACGCGGGAGAAATCGGCCGCTGAACCGCGCAGAGCAGAGCCACTTCTTCGGCGGAAGCATTCTGCGCGAAGGCCTCGGCGAAAGCCTCATTCGGCAGATAGATCAGCCCATGATTGTCTGGCGCCAGCTTCGGAGCCAGCGGATGCGGTGGGTTGCGGTAGAAGACATCGGCGACGGTCTCGCCCTCGTCGGGAGCAAGGGCGGTGATGTAAACAAGCGCCTTTACTTTCTCACTATGTGTAGCCGCGATCACGGCCCCAGCGTAGGCGTGGCCCGCAAGAACGACCGGACCCGAGGCTCGCTCCAGCGTGCGCTCAACTGCTGCCGTATCCTCAGCAAACGAAGTCAGCGGAAGCGGAGCCGCAAGCACGCTGACGCCCTCGGCAGTCAGCGGTCCGATAACTTTGGCCCAGCTCGATCCATCAGCCCAAGCACCGTGTACCAGTACAACACTCGGATTCTTAGGCGGCATTGGTGTTCTCCCTGTACTGCACGATCAACTGATCGGTGACATCGTTCAAGTCTGCACCGGCGCTCTGCGGCTGCGGGCCGGCTCCCAGAAGCGCATGGCGCCTTTGTCGTGGAAGATCCGTTGGAACGTCGGCTCCATGATAGTGAGATCGAGCAGCGTCTCGTTAACGTCGAAGACAATTAGTGGAAGAGCGGCCATCTGATTTGCTCCCTTCGATCGGCTGCGCTTGGCCTATCCCGCCACTTGGCCCTGCATGGTCTCGTCAGCCCGGCGTTCCCATCCAGCCGGCGACGGCCTTTCCGATTTCGTCCGGCGAATCTTCCTGAACGAAATGAATCCCCGCTATCGTTTTCTCGGTTAGAGCCGGCCATCCGCGAACGAGGTTGACCAGCCGATCATTGGCGAGAATCGCGCCTGGCTCAGCCTTCAGGAACAGCTTGGGCACGTTGCTCGTCCCCAGCCAGTCCGCATAGGCGGCCGCGATCGCACTCACGTCGGCGGGTTCACCCTCGATGGGGATTTCCCGGGGCCAGGTCAGCGTCGGCCGCCGCCCCTCGCCAGGCTTGGCGAAAGGCCGTCGATACTCCGCCATCTCCTCGGCGGAGAGCTTACGCATGATAGCGTTGGGCAGGATCTCTTCGATGAAATAGTTGTTCTCCAGGACCATCGCCTCGCCGGCCTCCGAACGCAGCGCCTCCAAGGCAGAACGCATTCCCATCTTGTCCCAGTGATCGCGGCCTTGCGGCGCCACGATCGCCTCCATAAACGCGATTCCCTTCACGGCCTCGCGATGGCGGTTAGCCCAATCGAATCCGAGGGCCGAGCCCCAGTCGTGGACGATGAAGGTGACCCGCTCGCGCACATCCAAGGCCTCGAGCAGGGCCTCGAGGTAGCGGCGGTGCTCGACGAACCGATAGGAGCCAGGGCCACTATCCGGCAGCTTGTCAGAGTCCCCCATGCCGATTAGATCAGGAGCGATGCAGCGGCCTCGCGGCTGCACGTACGGCAACACGTTGCGCCAGAGATACGACGAGGTGGGATTACCATGCAGCAGCACGATCGGGTCTCCCTCCCCAACCTCCACGTACGCCATCTCCCTGCCGAGAACGCGCTGCCGCCGCTTTTGGTACGGAAATGCTGCTGAGATCATGTTTCTTCTCCTCTAGCGTTTAAGCCAGTGAACCTGCATCAGTAACTAGCTGCGTTAACTGAACACTCGATTGAGAAAACTTCGAATCTCCGCAGCAATTTCCCGGCAATGAGTCTCAAGCGCGAAGTGCCCGGTTGGATAGAAAACGACCTTTGCCTCAGGGATGTCGCGGCGGTATGCCTCCGCCCCGGCAGGTAGAAAAAACGGATCATTCTTGCCCCAAACTGCGAGAAGGGGCGGCTTATGCTGCCGGAAATAAGCCTGGAACTTGGGATAGAGCTTGACATTGCTTGCGTAGTCGAGCAGCAAGTCGAGCTGCACCTCGTGCGCTCCAGGGCGGCTCAGATAAAAGTCATCGAGCGACCGTCCATCGGGTGATACCAGCGAAGTATCTGCGACTCCGTGCGTGTACTGGAAGAGCGTCGTTTCGGGCGACAGAAAATTCCTTAGTGC
>DATJRJ010000179.1:0-6770 GCA_035504735.1 Binataceae bacterium (SeqCode) | reverse complement strand
AGGAGGTGCTCACTCTTTATTTATTCTTGGCGATTTCTGTCGAATCGAACCCGGGTTACCCCTTTCGAGTAGGTCGGCTTGGGCATAATCCGCCCGGCCCAGTCCCCGATAATGATCCATTTGCTCATGATAGCAGCATATCGCCGAGCGCTCGAAACCGCCAAACAGATGCGCTTCAGGATGCTACAAGTCCTGAATCCTTTACACCCAACTGGACAGCGACTAGCTTCTCGATAACCGACCAAGGAGGAAAAATGCCATGGCTCGTAATGATCACAAAATCGCCTACCCCATCGATACCGCGACCACCGCGCTGGTCAGTGTGGATTATCAAGTCGGATTCGGCCGCGATGCCTGGGAAGCCGTACCCCATGCCGACGCGGCGGTCCGCAACTTCGTGCGCGCGGCGCAAGCCTGGCGCGAGATCGGCGGGACGGTCATCCATGTCCATGTCGCGCTTACACCGGAGCGCGGTCCTACGGGACGCATGACAGACTTTGTCCCCGACGCTGCTCGCGCACTTGGCGAGGATTCCCCGGCCACCGTTTTCTACGATGGCGTCGTTCGGGATGGAGACATTTTGGTTCGCAAGACCACTTTTGGAGCGGTCATAAGCAGCGATCTTCTGGCGCAACTCCAATCGCGCCACTTTGATACTGCCGTAGTCAGCGGACTCACCACGCCGATCTGCGTGCAAACTACCGTCGATGGGCTCAGCATGAGTGGCATCAAAGTCGTCCTGCTGGAGGATGCCTGCGCTTCGCAAGCGATCGGCCAATTCTCCGCCGAACAAGCCCATCTGGCGGCTGTCGAGCGCATGGGCTACTTGTTCGCTCAGATCGAGACCACCGCAGGGTTCATCGCCAGCGCAAAGGCAGCCAATCGGCATGTCAGGGCCGCGAGCTGAGAATAAGCCGGGCGTGGAAGCGCGTCAGCGAGTGCTAACAGATACAGATTGTCGGCACATGCGGGCGCAGGTGGTGAAGACATTGGCATCAGAGCCCTGCGCGGCGGGTCAGACTGATGAATTTTAGTGTGATGATCTGGCCGCATTCGGGCGAGACGATCGAGCCGGTCGTGGAGCTAGCCCGTATCGTGGAGGACCTCGGTTTCGGGACCGTCTACGTGGGCGATTCCCAGATGATCTGGAACGACGTCTGGATCTGTCTCGCATGCTGCGCGCTCGGGACCAAACGAGTAAAACTCGGGACCGGCGTCACGAATACTCTTACCCGTCATCCAACGGTCACTGCGAACTCGATTACGTCGCTCAACATGCTGAGCGGTGGACGCGCGGTGCTGGGAGTGGGAGCCGGCGACTCGGCCGTGCGCACCGCAGGGCTCGCGCCGGCGAAGATGGGCGACCTTTTCGCGAGCCTGCAGTTCATGAAGGCGCTCCTTTCGGGTAAGGAAGTCGAGTTGCCGAATTCCGCACAGGTAGCGCAAAAGACCTGGGGTCGCGAAACTAAGCTGCGGCTGGTCGGTGCAGAACGATGGGGCCGGGGAATCCCGCTCGAGGTTGCAGTGATGACTCCCGACGCGATCAAGAAGATGGCCGAGTTAGCGGACGGAATCATCGTGGATGGCCACATGGGTGGGAACGCCGAAGGTGTGGCGGCTGCGGTCGCGGCAGTGGCGCGGGGAGCGCAACGGGCCGGCCGCGATCCCGCCGGCATCCGTCTCATCGCCGCCATTGATACGGCCGTCGACGACGACCGCGCCCGAGCCCTCGACCGGGTGAAGGCCACTGCGGCGCGCAACATCGCTCGCAAGCGCTGGCTGCCGCGCACCCTGGGTGTCGAGCATGCCGACGTCGTACGACGGGTGACCGAGTCCTATCGTTTCTATCAGCATCTGGATCTGAGCGCCGAGCATCGGCGGCTCATCCCCGATGAGGTGGCGATGAAGGTTACGATCGCCGGGACGCCTGATGATTGCATCGCCAAGGTGCGCGATCTCGACCAGGCCGGGATGACGGACATCGCTCTCCTGATCACCGCACAAGACAAGGAGGGCTCGCGCCGGACGGTCGAGCGTTTCGCCCGCGAGGTGATCCCTCACGTTTAGATGAGGCATGGCCTGGACGGTGCGACATTCCTAAGTTGGGATTTACATCAATGGATCCGATACTCGTTTCTGTTATCGCCAACCGACTCGACTCGATCACCAAGGAGATCGGACAGACCATGATGCGGACGTCGCGGTCGCCGATCTTCAGCGAGGCGCGTGACTTCGTGACCGCGGTCTATGACCGTCATCTGCGGCTGGTCGCTCAGACCGCCTACATTCCGGTGTTGCTCGCCGCCACGCCGTGGGCGGTACGCGCAGTCTTCGACGCATATGAGGGTGACATTCACGATGGCGACGTTTTCATAGTGAATGACCCGTACCACGGAAATAACCACCCGCCCGATGTCACTGTGCTAAGGCCGGTGTTCTTCGACGATGAGCTTTGCTTCTGGTCCCTCGCCAAGGGGCATCACGCGGATATCGGGGGTAAAGGTGTCGTCGGATACAATCCGGGCGCGACCTCGATCCACGACGAAGGGATCATGATCCCGCCGGCCAAGCTTTACGAAAGAGGTAAGGCGGTTCGAAGCCTGTGGGACATCATACTGAATAACGTGACGCTAAAGTCTCTCGTCGAGGGCGATCTTCATTGCCAGGTAGGCGCGACGAGTGTGGGTGAAAGAAGCCTGAAGCAACTGCTCGCAAGGTACGGGATCGCCACCATCGAAGCGGCAGTGGAAGAGATTCTTGAAGCCAGCGATCGCCAAATGCGTCAGGAGATCGAAAGGATCCCCGATGGTGTTTACCAGGCAGAAAGCTCCATCGACAACGACGGCGTCCAGCTCGATCGCCCTATAACGATACGGCTTACGGTCCGGATCTCCGGCGACCAGGCTATCTTCGACTATAGCGCGAGCGATCCGCAGGTGCCGGGGTTTATCAACTCTCCATACCCGAACACGGTCTCGGCCACTTATCTAGGGCTGTTCGCGATCGCAGATCCGAATATCGCCCACAATGATGGAGCGGGTCGGCGGATTCAGGTGATCGCTCCCGAGGGATCGGTGATAAATCCTACGTATCCGGCGCCGGTTACTGCCTGCACGGTACCGACTGCGGAGACGATCGTCGAAGCGGTATGGGCGGCGCTTGCTCAAGCAGTGCCGGAGAAAGTCCAAGCCGCCTGGAGTCGATGGTGTGGCCAGACGACGATGGGTTTCAACCCACGCACGGGCAGGCCCTTTGGAGAGCTGCACTTTATGGGCAAAGGGGGTGGCGGCGCGATGAAGGGCTTCGATGGCTGGGGCCATCTGGGCACCGTCATCTGCCTGGGAGGTCTGCGATCGCCCGATCCCGAGCTCCACGAACTTCTAAACCCTTACTTTATCCTTCAGTACGAATACCTGCCGGATAGTGCGGGACCCGGAGAATGGCGGGGCGGGGCGGGCACCGTCTATCGCTGGCGTGTCGATGCGGATGGTCTGCGTTGCGCAAATTTCGGCAGTGGAACACTAACGACAACGGCTCCTTTCGGCCTCGAGGGTGCCGCCGGCGCGCCGCCAAATAAAATCTGGATCATTCGCGACGGCCATCGTGAAAGCGTCGAGTGCAATACCTTTCCTGAAATCCGCCGGGGCGATGTGTTCGAGATCCATGCCAGCGGTGGCGGCGGATATGGCAACCCGCGCCGACGGGAAGTTGAAAAGGTGCGGGCGGATACGCGTGATGGGCTGGTCACCGTCGAGCATGCGCGAAAGGATTATGGCGTCGCGCTCGATCCAAAGACCTTCACGGTAGACGCACACGCAACCACACAGCTACGGGCGAGTACCTTCTGAGCAGTAACTCTTTCGAAAGCCAATACAGGTGTTGACCACCATCGAGATCTCGGACGCTTAAGTAGAGAGGATCGGCGGACCGCTCCGATGCATCTAGGCCATCTGATAGAGAGAAACGCGCGCCTCTATCCCGACAAGGTCGCTTTTATCGGGGCCGAACGACGGACCACGTTCAGGGAACACTCGGAACGTGTTTATCGGTTGGTCAATGCGCTTGATCGCTGGGGAATCGGCAGCGGCGAGCGCGTAGCGGTGCTCGCCAAGAACCGTCCGGAGTACCTGGAAGTCTATGGCGTCGCGGAGTGCGGCGGACGGATTATTGTGCCGCTCAATTTTCGTCTCGTGCCACGCGAGCTCCAGTACATAATCCGCGATTCCGGCGCTTCCGTCCTGATCGTAGAAGGTGCATTCCTCGAAACGATCGAGCAGGTCCGGGACGAGCTGCCCGACGTCAAGCATTACATCGCATTTGAAGGCGCGGCCGGTCGGCCCGCGGGTTCGTGGCTCGACTATGAGAGTCTTCTTGAGTCTTCAGATGCAACCGCGCCGCGCATCGAGATCGATCCCGATTCCGTCGCCTACCTGATGTATACCTCGGGTACTACCGGCTTGCCGAAAGGCGTAATGCTGACGCATCGCGGTAACCTGGAAAATGCCAAGTCTCTTCTGATCGAGCTTCGCATGCATCCGCACGATATCCATCTGGCGGTCATGCCTCTTTTCCACGTCGGCGGCCGGGGCTTTCCTCTCCTGCATTTCTACCGAGGATGCACGACGGTGCTCATGCGTGACTTCGATCCCTTGGAATTTCTTACAGTCATCGAGCGAGAGAAGGTCACCACGCTTCAGGTCGTCCCGACGATGCTCTCCTTCCTTTTGGATACTGTCGGCTTCCAACAGCGCGATCTGTCGAGTCTGCGCTCGATATTCTATGCCTCGGCGCCGATGCCGCGAGAGTTGCTGGTGCGGGCCCTCGACGCGTTCGGTCCCATATTTGCGCAGGGCTACGGCCTCACCGAAGCCGGGCCACTCGTCACCTTCCTCGATCCCGCCTATCACTCGACCCGCGACGAGAGATCTTTTCGCAGATTGGCCTCGGCGGGGCTTCCGGCGATCAACGTGGAGTGCCGCGTGGTCGACGACCACGGCGAAGCGGTCAAGCCCGGCGAGATCGGCGAAATCATCGCGAAGAGCGAGTTCACGATGTGGGGCTACTGGAGAAGACCGGAGGAGACCGCGAACAAGTTGCGGGATGGTTGGCTTTATACCGGCGATCTCGCCACCATCGATGAGGATGGTTTCGTCTATGTCGTCGATCGCAAGGACGACATGATTATCACCGGCGGCGAGAACGTCTATCCGCGTGAAGTCGAGGAGATCCTCTACCAACATCCCGCGGTTCTCGAAGCGGCCGTTATCGGAGTTCCCGATGAGATCTGGGGCCAATCGATCAAGGCCTTCGTGGTTCTTCGTGCGAGCGCGAGCGCCAGCGAGGAACAACTCATCGCGCACTGCAAGGAGCGATTGGCGAGCTACAAAAAACCGAAATCGGTCGAATTCTGCGATGCTCTTCCCAAGAACCCGGCAAACAAGGTGCTGAGGCGCGAGCTGCGTGCGCGGCATGACCGAACGATCAAACCCCAGAACTGAGAAGACCACCAAGTGTTCAAGATCGGCATCGATGTAGGCGGCACGTTCACGGACTTTCTGGTCACGTCGCCGTCGGGCGCCGCGAGAGCCTATAAGAGTCCGAGCGTGCCGCAGGATCCGGCCGAGGGCGTGTTCGCCGGCCTAGCGAAGATCGCAACCGATCGAGGTGAGTCTCTAAGCGATTTCCTGAGACAGGTCGAAGTTATCGTCCACGGCACCACTATCACGACCAACGCGGCCCTGACCGGGAAGGGCGCCAAAACCGGCCTTCTTACGACCCGAGGCTTTCGTGACCTGCTCAACATGCGGCGCGGGCTCAAGGAGCTTCCTTACGTTCGCTACGATCCCCCGGCGCCGCTTGTTCCACGCTACCTGATTGAGCCCATTACCGAGCGGTCGAGCGTCGAAGCAGAGATCGTGACGCCGCTGGCGGAAGATGAGGTGCGCAGCGCTGCCCGGCGGTTGCGCGAACTTGGTGTCGAAGCGATAGCGGTTTGCTATCTCTGGTCGTTTTTCAATCCGGTGAACGAGCGGCGCACGGCGGAGATCATCCGCGAAGAGATTCCGGGGATCTATCTTTCCCTGTCATCGGAGATCCTCCCGCAGATCCGCGTCTATGAGCGAATCTCGACCACCACGCTCAACTCCTATGTCGGGCCGCTGCTTTCGCGCTATCTCGGCCGGCTGGCGCGACGGCTCGAGGAAGAAGGCTTCGGCGGCATCCTGCTGATCATGCAGTCGAATGGCGGGGTGATGTCGCTGGAAGTATCCGCGCGATTCGCCGTAAACACGCTGCTCAGTGGACCCGCGGGAGCGCCGACCGCGGGGCGGTTCTACAGCGCCGTTCATGGCATCGATGATTTCATCACCGTGGATATGGGCGGCACGAGCTTCGATGCGTGCCTGGTCAGGAACCGCGAACCCGCAGTTACGACCGAGGGCGCGATTGGCGGCTATCGTGTCGCGCTCCCGATTCTCGATATCCACACGGTTGGGGCTGGCGGTGGTTCCATTGCTTACGTGGACGACGGCGGCTTACTCCACGTAGGTCCGGAATCTGCTGGCGCGCACCCTGGACCGGCCTGCTACGCTAGAGGTGGAACCCACCCTACGGTTACCGATGCCGACCTTGTGCTGGGTTATCTCGACCCGGACTTCTTTTTCGGCGGAGAAATCAAGCTCGATAGAGCGGCCGCCGAAGCTGCGATTCGGAAGCACGTCGCCGCACCGCTTAAGCTCGATCTGATGACCGCCGCGTACGGCATCTATCGT
>DATJRJ010000178.1:0-4856 GCA_035504735.1 Binataceae bacterium (SeqCode) | reverse complement strand
GCGAGAATCGACTCCGCCCGCGGCAGGATCGCATCGTAGAAATGCTTGATCTCATTCATCGAGCTACTCAGCCGTTTGGCATTACGCTGGCGCTCGGTCGGCAGGCTCCACTCGACCAGGGACTCCAGGTCGCTGAACTCTTCCGGCAGAAAAGACATCGAACTACAATGCTCCTATGCGGCACGGCCGGCCGGGGATTGTTGCGCATCAACCATCCGCTCAACCCAGTAGTAGAAATTCCGCACCAGCACCTCGTTATCCTGAAGGTTAAATACCTTCTTCACGCCCGACTGGAGCACTTCCCAGCTCTGTTCGAGCGTACTGAAGTCCTCGAGCCACACATCGCGATTGACGGTCTTCTGATATTCCCAAGTGAAGAGCTGACTGGCGGTCCGCGGCGGCGGCTGGTACATCCGCGTTTCCTGGCGCATCCGGCCAACTGTCATCGGCCACATCTCGTGAATCAAGTAGAAGCCGTTGAACAGCCCCAACCACAGGTTCGGGAAGATCATATACAAGTCGAAGGTCCAGTTATCGCTGCGCGATGGGTTCAGCCCTTTCGGCATCTGGTCGGATGTTCCGAACCTGGGGCCCTGGCGCATCACCCATTTGTTTTCGATGCGATTGGCGAGATCGCGTACCGGCGTATGCCAGAGGTCATAGCCCGGCACCGACATACGGGCGTGCGGGCCGTAAAATTTGACGTCGAGGGCGTGCGCATAAGGATCATCTGAGTTGGCGAAAATGTCGCCGATAGTACGCCGATGGAGCCAGACGGCGTGATATGCCTCGTTCTGCGCATCGACCGCGATCTTCCAGTTGCAGTTCAGGTCTTCCCAATAGCCGAAGCTGAACGGGATCTGATCGAACGGGTAACTCTCCAGGTCCTCCACGATCCCGCCAAGATAGGCTTTCAGACTCTGCGCTGGATTCGGATCGAGATTCACGAAGATGAAGCCCTGCCACGTATCGGTCGCTACCGGTGTGAGTCCATTCCTGGATTTGTCAAGGTCAAAGAAATTTACTTCGTCGGGCACCCCCGCCAATCTACCCTCCCAGTTATACGACCATCCGTGGAATTTGCAGGTCATCACACCCGCCCGGCAGTTGCCTCGCGAATCCCAAGCGAGTTTGTTACCGCGATGCGAACAGATGTTGTGAAAGCCGCGCACCTGACCATCTTTGCCCCGCATCAAAAGCACCGAGGTCTGGCAGACCGGCAGATCCTTAACCAGAAAGTCACCGAACCGCGGGAGCTCTTCGATCCGGCCGACCTTCAGCCAGCACGATCCGAAGATTCGCCGACGCTCCAGTTTGAAAAACTCCTCCGACATGGCGCGCTCGATCGGTACTGGGCCGGTGCCGAGTTCAGGATGTGTCTGTGTCCAGTGAGTGACGTTGCTCTTACTCATAGATGGGCTCGCACGACTGATAATCACAAACCTGGCGCTTTAGATGAATACATCGAGCGGCAGGAATGCGGATACCGTCACATTGGGAACGTCCACCAATTCGCTGACCTTGAGATCGACGGCGACACTGCATAGTGCGTAAGACTGTTCACGGCTGTAGCCATACCTGTCCTGTAAATAATCAATCATATTAAGTAATGCGTCACGCACCGCAAGTGTGACGTCTTCGGAACGATTCTGCCCCTCGCGGGTGATTGACATGCCGGTAGTGGCATAGAAACGGCGCGGCCCGGCGAGACTATCGGGCGGCATGTAACTATCATGGGAGAACTCAGGCCGACGGAGGCTGCGGCGCCGCGCCTCGCCCTTGAGCAAATGGAATTCGAGATCGAATGCCGCATTCATTTCGATCGCCGTCCCGCAGCATTCCGAATCCCCCTGGGCAAAATGCGCATCACCGATCGAGAATAGCGCGCCCTGCTCGGATACCGGCACGAACAATTTCGCACCCGCCGTGAGCTGCTTGATGTCGAGATTGCCGGCGATCTCACGGGGCGGGATAGTTCGCAGGCCCTCCGCAGCCGGTCGGCCGGCAGACGGTACTGCGCCCGCGCTCGCGGGAGTCAGCACAAAGCCGCCGGTTGCTGCCAAAGCCTGCTCTCGATTGGTTATTTCCGCCAATAATCGACGCGAGGGAGCGAGTCCGATGGTGCCGGGAAATGGAGCTCCGGAAATCCGCACGCCCGGCAAATCGGCCGAATGAGCATAGCCGTTCGCGATTTCCCACTTCACGATAAACGGCTCAGGGAACTCGTCGCGAAGGAAGCCAAACCCGGGCACCAGGATGGTATAGCCGAAGTCGGCCGGCTTCACCCCAAGCAAACGCACCTCCAGCAGGTCGCCGGGTTCAGCTCCATTCACATAAACCGGTCCCGTCAATGGATGAACCAGGTTCAGATCAATCGCCCGGATATCGCCGGCGGAACTGTCAGGAGTTATTTGTCCATCGAAAGCATCCAAAGTCTCGATGGTAACCCGGTCGCCGGCATCGACACGCAAGACCGGAGGAATTTCAGGGTGCCATCGATTGTGGCCTCTGGTGGGTTGTTCAGCGAGCCGTTTGCCGCTGTCGATCTGAATATGATGCTCGGAACCGCTCATTCTCAACCGGTCTCCAACCGCCGTGGAAGTCTTACAAGGATGCAACATCGATTTCGCGGTCGTCAATGATTTGGTGAGCGGATAAGGCAAACGACTCGGCTCGATGAACCTGACGATCGAGCAGTTGTCCGCGCGGGAGGCTTGATCGGATCTTCAGCGCGTTGCCTAAAGGCAGGGCAGTCCAGGAGCGGCTGCGAGGGATACCTAGCTCGCTGGGCCTCCCGCGGATCGGCGACGAGGCAGAACTCGCAACAAACTTACGCGGTTCGGCGTTGAGCGCCGCCGGTCGGCAGTGATTCCGCTAGTGCGGGAAATTGGGGCGGCAGGCCGGGGTTGGTTTCCGAATCGTTACCAAGAACAGAGGCGGGACTGCTACAAAAGGTTGCCGACCTTCGCGACTAACGTTTCGAGCTCGGTCCCGGCCGTTGTAAAGAAACTGCCTAGTACGATCGCGATAGTCGCCAGGATCAGCGCGTACTCGGTCATGGTCTGACCGCTATCCTGACGGAGTCCCCGCCATCTGGTTTGCAACCGCATGTTATCTTTCCTAGCATGCGCCCGATTGCGGCACGGGAGCCGATGCCAGGCGAAAGCTCGCTGCGCGCTCACCTAGAGCAAGCCGTCAAGGGTGCTTATCAGGTTAGTGATATCATTGCCCATGGTCTGGTAGCCGGCGAACACTACGACCGCTACTGCGGAAAGGATGAGGGCGTATTCGGTCATTGTCTGTGCCTTCTTCAACTCACGAGTCCGCAAGTACCACGTCATGATCGATTTCACCTTTGCCTCCTGATCGCCTTCTGGAGAGCTGTTTTCTCTCCCGGGCTTGTTCTTCGGCGGCCGCTTGCGGGTCCAAGGGTCTGCAGGTGGCCCGTTCCTCGGCCGCATGCGCCGGTCCTACTCGTAGTACGCATTCAAGCTCGGCCAGTTGCACGATTTTTTACGTTCCCGCCGTCAAATAGATCCTCGATCGATCAATCCGATCACATGGCTGAGAGCTCAGTTCGTCGGGCTGTTCACAGGGAGTTGAAAAAACCCGCGTGCTGCCTTAAAAGGCGACATGGCTACAAATGACAAACTGCTCCTGGTCGGCAGCATCCCGATGGAAACTGTCGAAGACGTATTGCGCGCGTGGGGAGGGCCACTCGGCCGATTGATGCCCTGTATGCCGGACGGAGAAGTCGGCGATCGGGCGGCCTGGGTGGACATGCTGGCCTATCGCGTCTACAACGGCCATCCGGATCTGGAAACGCTCAAACGGCCGGCGCCGGAAAATGGCGTGGAACGTTGGCGGCCGAGAAACCTGAACGACGAATGGGAGTTCAGGGTCAGACCCGGCGTGAAGGCAGTCCGCTTCGGTGAGCCGGGCTGGCGATTGGGATACGCCAGGGATGCGCTCAACTCGTATTTCGTTTTCCAGACCTTGAAAAAGGAAGGCGTGTTGCCGCCGGGTCTACGCCTTCAGGTCTGCCTGCCACTCAGTATTAGTGCGGTTATGCCTTATTTCCACGATCCCGCCGATTGGGACAAGGTCATCCCGGGTTACGAGTCTGCGGTGCGCGCCGAGATCGCCAAGATGCTCGAGCGAATTCCCGCCGGCGAGCTCGCAATCCAATGGGACGAAGCGGTCGAGGTTCAGGATGTTGAATTCGGCTATCCGTATTCACCCGAGGCGGGTCGATTCGCACGGAATACCTCGCCAATTCAAAGGCTCTCCCGTGACATTCCCGGCGAGGTGATGCTCGGTCATCATCTATGCTACGGGACGCTGGGCGGATGGCCGATGGTAAGCCCGAAGGACCTGGCAATAGCCGTGAAGTTCGCCAATACGGCTGTCGCTATTTCCGGCCGCCGCGTCGACTTCGTACATATCCCGATCCTGAATACCGTCGAGGATGCGTATTATCAGCCCCTTCGCGAACTTAATGTCGGTGCCGCCGGCGTGTATCTGGGACTGATTCACAACATGCAGGACAAGGAGCGTTTTCTGCGTCGAGTGGCGCTTGCGCGCAAGTACTTGCCCGAGTTCGGTCTGAGTGCGCCATGTGGTTTCGGCCGGGAAAATCCTGACACGCTGCCGGCGCTTCTGCAGGATCATCTGGACGCGCTCAAACTCGTGAAACAGGGCTAATAAGCTTTAACTGGAAATTGCCCTGCGGTTCACACGCTGCCGGTCCTCAGGTCGGGGACACTCGCCGTTTCACTGGACGGCGGCGTGAACGTCCTCTGAGGTAAGCGTCGCGGTTCGATGCTTGGGCCGGAGGATGAAGCGGCGTTTCTCGC
>DATJRJ010000177.1:0-3680 GCA_035504735.1 Binataceae bacterium (SeqCode) | reverse complement strand
CTCATCGGCTCGCCGAGCAAGTCTTCAAAGAACATAACTGCGGGAGCTGCCATACTCTCACCAAGGCGGGAGCATTCGGCTATACGGCGCATGGCCTCGCGATCAAGAAGCAATCCTTGGGATGCGTCGACTTGCTCACCGCGATGACGCGGCTAACCAGCGTGCCCGAGGAGCGATGGACCTCGACCGAGCAGGCGCAGGTCCAGGATTTTCACGAATTCGGATGCACGCAATGCCATTCGATGACCAGCCACGGGATGGAGATGACCGAGCTCGGCACGAAGCTCCGCAGCGCCCATCTCTCTTGCCCCGAGGTTGAAAAGATTCTGAACGCCAACTAGCCCGTACCTACCCCGCGCCCGGCCCAGCCTCGCCGTCGCTCAGTTGGCGAGTGCCGGCAGCACGACCGGTTTGACTTCGCGATATTCGGACATCGCCTTCAGCGCCTCACCAGTGCGATCAAGCGTGTATTGGCCGGAGAGCAGCTGATCAAAATGGAAGTTGCGCCGGCGCGTAGCCAGGAAGTCGATGGCCTGATAGAAATGGCGCGCCTCAGCCATCACCACGCTGTTAATCCGCACTTGCTTGAAGAAATGCATCGGGTCGAACTCGATCGGCGGCCCGCCGCTTACGCCGATATTGATTAGCCGTCCGCCCGGACGCGTCATCTGCAGCGCCTCCGGCAGCGCCCGCGAATTGGCGCACTGGAAGACCACGTCGGCACCGCGCCCGCCGGTCTGATCCAGAACCCACTGACGGCGCTGCTTGAGCTCCGAGACTTCATCCAGGTTCAGCACGGCGTCGGCGCCCCACTGCTGCGCGACCTTGAGCCGCGCCTGCGGCGCGCCGATCACCAGCGTCCGTTTGGCCCCAAAATCCTTCGCGACCGCCAGCGAGTAGAGTCCCAGCGGCCCGCATCCCAGGATCAGCACGCTCTCGTGACTCCCGAGCGCCCCTAGTTGCTCGTAGCCGTGCATCACGGTGCGCAGCGCGCAGGCGGCCGATGCTGCCAGCGGCGAACTCACTTCCTCGGGCACGCGGATGAAGCTGCCGCCCGGTGGATAGTAGTGATACTCCGCACAGCCGCCCAGCATCGCGCCGGGGGCCGAATGGCCGAAGCTCAGGTTCTTCGCGCATAGAGTCGGCTGGCGCGTCACGACGCAGTAGTAGCAATGGCCGCAATGCGGATAAGACGCGATCACCCGCTCGCCAACCTTGAGCGGTTCATTCATCAGGTCATAGAGCTGCCCGCGCGTCTCCTCGAGCCGCGAGCAGGTCTCATGTCCCGGCACGAACGGCGTGGTGGTCGGCTCGATGAACGGCAGGTCGACGCCGCCGCCCTCAGTCAGATGGCCCTGCCAGCGATGCGCATCGGTGCCGCACAGGGTGGCGGCCTCGACTCGCGCCAGCGCTCCGCCCACGGCGATGTCCGGCAACGGCGCCTTCCAAACCTCGAGCGGCGCGTTGAACTTCGTCACTACCGCTACCTTGCACTCGGTCATCGCATTCTCTCCTTGCCGGTTTATCGGGGTACCTCGTGGAAGACCACTTCAGGCTCTCGCAGCCCGAATGATAGACGTGCATCATTCTGTGTCAAGCTAAGCCGTTGCGCGGCCGGCGCGATTTGCCTTGACAGGCGGGGGTTGCAGGTCTAATGGCGTGTAACACTCGCAGGAGATTTTCGGATGATCACTTCGTTGGGCCTCGAGGACAAGGTCGCGCTGGTTACCGGCGCGGGTTCGGGTATCGGGCGGGCAACCGCCTTTCGGCTGGCGGCTGAAGGCGCCCGGATCATCGCCGCCGATGTCAATGGACCGCATTGCGAGCAGACCTGCGCAATGTTGAAAGACACCGGCGCGCAGGCGGCCTGGCATAAAGTCGACGTCTCGAAGGCGGCCGAGGTCGAAGCGCTGGTGGCGTTCGCAGTCAAGACTTTCGGCCGGCTCGATTGCGCGGTCAACAACGCCGGCATCCAGGGCGAGATTGTTCCGACCGTGGATTGCAGCGAGGAAAACTGGGATCGCATCATCGGCGCAAATCTCAAGGGCGTGTTCCTATGCCTCAAGTACGAGCTGCGGCAGATGCTCGGCCAGCGCAGCGGCGCGATCGTCAACATAGCGTCGAATTTTGGCCTGGTCGGATCGGCGCACATGCCGGCATACTCGGCGAGCAAGCACGGCGTGGTGGGCCTGACCAAGACCGCGGCGCTCGAAGTGGCCCAACGCGGCATCCGCGTCAACGCGGTCTGTCCGGGTCCCACGCTGACGCCACTCGCTCAGGGAGCTATCGATCTCGATCCATCGATTCCGGATGCGATTATGAGCCGCCTGCCGGTCGCAAGATGGGGTGCTGCCGAGGAGATCGCGGAGGCCATCACATGGCTCTGCTCGGATGCGGCGCGGTTCGTGGTCGGCGCGATCGTACCGGTCGACGGCGGCTACGTTGCCCAGTAGAGTAGACAGGGACTCGCGGAAGAATATCAGATGCGCTCGCAAGGAGATCAGCCATGATCATTCGCGGTGAAACCAATGGCGAGGTAGTGCTCGTCAACCAGACCGATCATTCGCAGCTGGTGGGCCAGCTTGCATCGCATTGGGGCAATTCGGAATTCGATGCGCCGCGGCCGTACGAATCGGTGGTACGTGCCGCGATTTATCATGATTTCGGCTGGCTGCCCTATGAAACCACGCCCGGCTCCGATCCGAAGTCCGGCAAACCCTACGGCTTCATGCAGGTCGGATTGCAGAAGTCACAGCTCAACGCTTATCGATGGGTGGTCGATTGGATGAACGATCTCGATCCGTACTCGGCGCTGATCATCTGCATGCATCGCACCGGGTTGTGGCGGGCGCGTTACCAGGCCATCGAGCATCCTACGGCCTTCAACCTCAGCAATCCCCCTCCAGAAGTCGCAAAGTTTATCAGCGACAACGAGCAGTGGCAGGAAACCCAGAAGAAACCGTTCGACGCCAATGAAGTCAGGGTCAACTACCGCTTGATGCAGGTCTGGGATCTGCTCGGACTCTATTTCTGCTGCCAGGACGTCTGCGATGATTTCATCGAGCCGGTGCCGGTCAAGTATTCGAGCAACGGCGATAAGGGCGTCAAGCTGAGTATGAAGGCGGAGAGCAAAACGCGGGTCGCGTTCGCGCCCTACCCGTTCGACGTGCGGCCGCTGAAGGTGCAATTGCGCCTCAAGCATCTGCCGTCGGCGACCTTCGACGGCGATGCCGCTTTCCGCAAGGGCTACTTCCAGGCTCGCAACGAGATGGTGGAGTTCGAGCTGGTCTGATTGCGTATCATCCGAAACGCGAAGCGAAAAAATACCCCGGGCGTCGTCGCTCGGGGTATTTTTTTCGCCCGGCCCGCGGAGAACTACAATTCCTTGATGCGCGGATAAACTTCGCGCGCGAAAAGTTCGAGTCCCTTGATGGTTTCGCCGGGGGTCACGAAACCCGCCTGCCCCATCATCAGCAGGTTGCCGAAGCCGCCGGTATGATCGTAAAGCGCTTTGATCTGCTTGTAGACCGAATCGGGATTACCCGCGAACAGCACGCCCTTCTGCAGTTCCTTATCGGCGGTGGTATTGCGGCCGAAAGCGGCGAATGGGCCGTCGCCCTTCAGAATCTTCATCACCGTCGCCGTGGAATGATAGCCGGGCGGATTCACAAACTGCATCG
>DATJRJ010000176.1:0-3849 GCA_035504735.1 Binataceae bacterium (SeqCode) | reverse complement strand
TCGCTTTTCAGCCTACAAGCGTGATCTTCCAAGCAGGCGACAATCGAGAGCGGTCATGAAGCCTTTAAAGATCCTGGTCGAGCACT
The DNA here is from genome assembly GCA_035504735.1 of Binataceae bacterium (SeqCode). Classification (GTDB taxonomy): domain Bacteria; phylum Desulfobacterota; class Binatia; order Binatales; family Binataceae; genus JAJPIG01. Next base: position 3,763 of record DATJRJ010000176.1, on the reverse strand, counting down.
GCCCATGAGGTTCACTCTTGTGTAGATGCTCCGCCCTCGATGGCAGTCTATCTCGCAAGCGCTGAGGCCAGCTTCACGACGGGCAGCGTGATGAATGTCGATGGAGGAATGAGGGCAATCTAACAACTTCCCTGCCCGAATCCTTTACACCCGCTGGGTGCCGCGCGTAGCTTCTCAATAACCCACCAAGGAGGAAAAATTACATGGCTCGTGATGGCCGCAAAGTAGCCTACTCAATCGACCCCGCAACCACCGCATTGGTGGGCGTAGATTTTCAAGTCGGGTTCGGCCGCGACAGCTGGGAACCGGTTCCCCATGCTGACGCAGCGGTCCGCAACTTCATTGACGCGGCGCAAACCTGGCGAAGAATCGGTGGGACCGTCATCCAGGTCCATACATTTTATACTCCGGAGAGCGGTCCGACGGGCCGCGCGACGGATTTCGTCGCCGACATGGCCGGCGCGCTGGCGAAGGATTCTCCGGCCACCGCGTTCTATGACGGTGTCGTTCAGGATGGCGACATTCTCGTGCGCAAGACCTCGTTTGGAGCAGTCATAAGCAGCGATCTTCTTGCGCAGCTCCTGGCACGCAACTTCGAGACCGCGGTGGTCGGTGGGCTCACCACGCCGATCTGTGTGCAAACCACGGTCGACGGACTCAGCATGAGTGGCATCAAAGTCGTCCTGCTGGAAGATGCCTGTGCTTCGCAGGCGATGGGCCGGTTCTCGGCCGAACAGGCCCATCAGGCGGCCATCGATCGCATGGGCTACCTGTTCGCCCAGATTGAGACCACGGCGGGCTTTATCGCTAATGCAATAACGGTCGCGCGCCATCTGAAGGCCGCGAGCTAACCGAATCTGATGGCGAAAGTGATCGCATCAAGCTCAAAAGTCGCGCTTTTTTCCACATTAACTTACGAAGTGCTCGGTATCGTGAACGCGGACTGGCCGGATTGGGGTGGATGATGACCAGCCTGGAGGGATGATCGTTGACCGCCGACATCTGCTTTTTTTCCGCTGGCGAGCTCCTGGATAGCTATAAGCGAAAGCAGCTATCCCCGGTCGAGGTTATCGATTCGATCACGAGACAGATCGAAGGGGTAAATCCGAAACTCAATGCCTATTGCCAGTTGTGTCTGAACGAGGCGCGTTCCGAAGCGAAGCGTCGGGAACAAGAGCTGATGGAGAGTCGAGAAGTGGGGCCGCTCCACGGGGTGCCTTTCTCGATCAAGGATATGACGGCGGTTGCGGGCATGCCCACGACTTTCGGCTCGAAGGCGATGGTCAACGCCATTGCCGCCGAAGATGCGCCCATTGTCGATCGGCTCAAGCGCGCCGGCGCGATACTGCTCGGCAAGACGAATCTGCCTGAGTTCGCTTATAAGGGCACCACGGATAACCTGCTGTTCGGTCCGACACGCAATCCGTGGAATCTGACGCGTATCGCCGGCGGCTCGAGCGGCGGAGCTGCGGCCGCAGTCGCCACCGGCATGGGCCCACTGGCGGAAGGGACCGATGGCGGCGGATCAATCCGCATTCCGGCCAGTTGTTGTGGAGTATACGGCCTGAAGCCCTCGGTCGGCCGCGTGCCGCATACGCTCCTGCCCAACCGTTTTCTGCTCGCAGCGCATACTGGTCCGATCACGCGAACGGTCGCCGACGCCGCGTTAATGATGGATGTGATCGCGGGACCTGATGATCGGGATCCGCTGTCGCTGCCCGCCGCGAACGAAAGTTTCCAAACGGCATTAACGAGCGGCGTCAAGAACGCGCGCATCGCATTCAGCGTGGACCTGAGCTTCGCCGTCGTCCATCCCGAGATTGCGGAAATCACGCGCAACGCGGCGCACGCATTTACCGAGCTCGGCGCGAAAGTTGACGAGGTACAGCTCGATTGTGGAAATCCTGAATCGGCGATGTGGATAATGTGGCAATCTCTATATTCGACCATTGCAGATCTGGTCGACATTGAAAAATGGGCGCCGCAGATGACTCCGCAGCTGGTGCAGATCATCCGCGACGGGTGTCGGCTGACCGCCCGCGAGTATCTGGGAGCCCTCGGTGGGGCGAGTGCATTTTACGATCGGCTGCGTTCGGTATTTTCCACTTATGAATTCATCATAAGTCCGGTGCTCGCTTGCGAGCCGTTTGAAGTCGGAATCGAAGGTCCGACCGCGATCAATGGCAAGCCCTGCCATCCCATTGTCGGTTGGTTGCTGACGTATCCATTCAATATGACTGGCCATCCGGCATGCTCTATTCCATGTGGCTTCACACGCAGCGGGCTGCCGGTGGGGCTGCAAATCATAGCGCGCCGCCATCAGGATGGAGCATTGCTCCGCGCATCAGCGGCGTTCGAATCGGCGCGGCCCTGGGCAACGCATCGGCCTGTCCTGTAGCAGCCCGGGTGCGCTCCGCTTTATAGTGAGGCAAGGATCAAAGAGCCGAGACCAATGAATCGAACTCACCCCTTCGCCAACGATGCGCGTTATGACTGGGATGTGCTGGTGCGCGAGGATCGGGTGCACCGTTCGCTTTATACCGACCCGGCGATCTTCGAACTCGAGATGATCAGGGTGTTTGGTGGGACGTGGACCTTCCTCGCCCACGAAAGCGAGATCGCCCAGCCCAACGATTTCATCACGCGCCGCCTCGGACTTCGCCCCCTGATCATCACCCGCGATCGCGCCGGCCAGATCCACGCGCTGCTCAATCGATGCTCGCATCGGGCCGCCACCGTATGCCGTCTGCCGACCGGGTCGGCAAAATTCTTTACTTGCCCCTATCACGGCTGGGCGTACACCAATCAGGGTGAGTTGGTATCCGTGCCGGGCGAAGGGGCGTACGGCGCGGAACACAGGCGCTCGGATTACAATCTGGCTCACCTACCACGCGTCGAGACTTATCGCGGTTTCATCTTCGGCACGCTCAGTCCGGATGCGCCACCGCTCATCGATTATCTCGCCGGCGCGCGCCCCTTACTCGATCAGTGGCTTGATCGCTATCCGGATACCGAAGTTGTCGTTCGCAGTTCGGCGCAGCGGATGGTGATACGCGCGAACTGGAAGATGGTCTACGACAACGCCGGCGACGGCTATCATCCGTCGTATTCACATCAGTCGCTGCTGCAGATCGCAGCCGAACGCTACGGCCCCGATTATGATATGCAGTATTTCGGCAAATCGAGCGATCCCGATGATTCGCCGCTATACGTGCAATCGCTCGGCAACGGTCATACGTTCATCGATCAAAGGCCAGAGATGCACGCCGGTTCCGCGGCATGGGAGCGCCAGCGCCCTCAACCAGGGCGCGAAGCGTACGTATCGGCGCTCAAGACTCATGTCGGTGAAGAAGCGGCTCGGGGACTGCTCGAAGTCGCGGTCGGCTCCGGGATGAACCTGAACATCTTTCCCAACCTGCTGATCGTCGGGAATCAACTCCAGGTTCTCGTACCGCTCGCGGTAGATCGCTCACAGGTCAACTGGTACGGAACGACGCTGCGCGGAGTGCCGGACGAGATCAATGTCCTAAGGATGCGCACACAGGAAGATTTCCCGGCGCTCGGCGATGTCGACGATAACGCAAATTTCGAGGCTTGCCAGGCCGGACTTGCGATTCCCGAGCTCGAATGGCTCGACGTCAGCCGTCATCTGCGAACCCGGCGCGAGAAAATCGACGCCGATGGACTCGTCACCGGGCCGATAACCGATGACCTGCATCTGCGCTCGTATTACAAGCAATGGAAGCACCTGATGAGCGCGGAT
>DATJRJ010000175.1:0-5192 GCA_035504735.1 Binataceae bacterium (SeqCode) | reverse complement strand
GTGCCACGGCCGGCACGCGCCCCTTTGCGACCTCGGCCGCCTTCGGCCCATCGAAGTTCGCGCTGCGCGGACTCGGCCAGGTTATGGCGCGCGATCTCGGTCCGGAGGGCGTGCACGTCGCGTACGTCAATATCGACGGCGCCATCGATAGTCCGTTCATCCGCCAGCGCTTTCCCAACCTCGCGGAGGGCGACATGCTCAAGCCTGCTGCAATCGCCGAGACCTACTGGAACCTGGCGCATCAGGATGCCAGCGCGTGGACGCAGGAAATCGACGTGCGACCGTTCAAAGAAAAATTCTGAACAGCAAACGACGATTGCCGCACCGAGAGGACAGTCATGCAGGACGAGAGCACGCTGGTTCATCGCGAGCATGTCAGTGATCGGCCGTTCGACGCGGTGATCCTCGCGTTCGAGGCCGCGGTCGGCGCAGTCGACGATCAGGTCTTCCGTGCCGAGGTCAAAGCCGCAACCGGCGTTGAGGATTTCGAGCGGCGAATACGCGCCTTCGAAGGGCCAAGTGGCTTCATGCGCTTCATGCAGATCGATCATGGCGCATGGCTGGCCAGGATCGGAATAGCCGCGCGCGCCAAGCTCTACATCCTTGGTAATCCGCTGATTGCGCGGACGATGATGGAACACGACCTCGGCGCTGGCTTGCACGTTCCGGTGCGCATGATGATCTACGAAGATTCGCACAGTGGCGGATGCCGGGTCGCCTATGACCTGCCTTCATCCCTGATGGCCCGGCTCGGCAATCGGCGGCTACTCGCGGCCGCGGCGCGCCTCGACCAGAAGCTCATCGCGCTGGCCGAACTAATCTCCGGCGTGAGCGCCTGATCTACCGGCCTATCGCTATGCGCGAATCACGTTATATCGGCAGCGACGAAACAAATTCTGATCGACGCCGGTAGCCCTCCGAAGTAGCGAATTTTCCCCCTCGTAGCGCGCGCCGGCAGAATAAGTTATGTCTCGTTCGCGCGTGACCGCCCGGGCCATACTTGCCCGATGCGGCGGTCAGGCAGGCCTCCAGGACCGCTCATGGACAAACTTCGCTGGAAGCTTCGAGTCTTTTTCTCAAAATGGCGCAATCGGACCCGATACCTGTTTGGCGCTCCGCGAGTATTTCGGAACTGGTGGGCATGGCCGCTCCCAAAGTTTGGCATTGGTGTCGTGCTGGAGACTCGTCGCGGCACGCGATTTCTGGTGCGTCCGAGAACCACCGACCTGGGCACCCTTAACGAGGCTTTGGTCCTGCGCACCTACCTGAGCTCCGAGCTGATCGAACTACGCGAAGATTCGGTGGTGGTCGACGTCGGAGCAAACATGGGCGATTTCGCGGTTGAGGTGGGCTCATTATGCCCGCGGGGACGGATAGTTGCGGTCGAGCCGGTAACCGAATTTGCGGCCATGATCGAAATCAACAAACTGCTCAACGCACTGACGAACATAGAGGTGGTTCAAGTGGCCCTCGGCTCATCTGAGGCCGAGGTAGAGATCAATCTGGCCGGCAATGCCTCGAGTCTTTATTGGAAAAAAGCGGACCAGGCGCAGAAGGTGCGTCAGACCAGCCTTGCGCGCCTGATGGACGAGCTGCGAATTGGACAGATTGATTTGTTGAAATTGGATTGTGAAGGAGCGGAGTGGGAGATTCTGCCGAATGCCAGCGAACTGCTGCCCCGAGTGAGGCAGATCTGCATGGAATTTCATCCGATGAACGGCTGGACGGGTGAGAGATTGGCGGCCTTTCTGCGTGATGCGGGCTACACGGTCGAGTTCATATCGGGCGGGTGGAACGGCCCCTTATGGGCTACCCGGAATTCGAAGGATGCGCGATCGTCGTCACGCGATTGCCTGTGACAAGAACGCGGATGGCGCAACCGCTCGAAGATTCGTTGACCCGGCGCGTGCGACAATATCGCATCCAGCGCTCCGTTCAGCGGCGCGCCCGCTCCCAAAACTGGCCGTCGTTGCCTTTTTTTACGGGAAAGTTTGCCTTAATTCGTCCATGACAAACTAAATCACAGGCGGTTGACAGACCGCACGATGCGGCGCAAGGATTCTGCTGCCCGCTGCGAAAAATCCGGGAGGTCGTGCATGGAAGCATCGATGTTCGGGATGTTCGTCTACGTTACTCAGCAGGAAATCCCGCCCGGATGGCCTGTGCCGCCGGTTTACTACGATCGCGAGATCGGGCGGCGCAGCCTGCATGACGGCCTCGATCAGGCGGAGTTTGCCGACCAGCTCGGCTTCGACTGGGTAAGTTTCTCCGAGCATCACTATTCGACGATGAGCGTGGCGCCGCATCCGGCGCTGACCGCCGCCGCGATCGTATCGCGCGTGCGGCGCGCGCGCATCGCGCTGCTCGGACACGTGCTGCCGCTCAACAATCCGGTGCGGGTCGCCGAAGAGCTGGCGATACTCGACAATCTCTGCAACGGCCGCCTGGTGGTCGGCCTGCTGCGCGGTACGCCCAATGAATACCAGGCCTTCGGCGTCAATCCGGCTGAGACGCGCGAGCGGATGATCGAAGGCATGGAGCTCATCCTCAAGACCTGGTCGGAGCCGCAACCGTTTGGATGGGAGGGCCGTTACTACCAGTACCGCACCGTCTCAGTTTGGCCGCGTCCGCTCCAGGAGCCATATCCGCGCACCTATGTGCTTGGCACCAGCCGCGAGTCGGCGGACTTTGCGGCGGCCCATCATCTGGGGCTAGGCTTTTCGCTCGATCGCTTCGAGCTCTTCACCGACACTTTCCATTACTATCGACAAAAATGCGCCGAGGCGGGATGGCAGCCCGGACCCACCGACGTGCTGTATCGCGGCTCGATCTACGTAGCGGAGACCGACGAGCGCGCGATCGAACAGGGAATGCCGCATTGGCGCGGCGGACGGATCGCGACGCATATCTTCATGAAGAAAGCCGTGAACGCGGCAGTCGCCAGCGTCGATCCCAATCCGCGCGACCCCACCGCCGGCTATGGCAGCGCAGAACGGCGCCCACCGATAAACTTTGTCGGCAGCCCGGAGACCATCGTGCGCCAGGTGCGGCAGTGTCACGAGCAATGCGGCGCGGGCGTGATCGACCTGATGTTCCAGGGACCGGGGATGGAGAACAGCAAGGTGATGCGATCGCTCGAATTGTTCGGCACCCAGGTCCTGCCGCGGATCCGTGAGTTCTAGAACCGACATGCCAATCGAGAAGCAGATCGAGGCAGACGGATTTCGCATCCGTTATTGCGAGGCCGGCGCAGGCAATGCGGTGATCATGCTGCACGATGACCGCGGACCCGGCTGGTCGGCGCTCCATGATCTGCTGGCCGAGCACCGCCGGGTGATCGCGCCGGAGTTGCCGGGCTTCGGTAGCTCGCCCGCCGATCAAGGGCCGCAATCAGTGCGCGAGGTGGCGCGGGCCGTGACCGCGTTCGCCGCGAGCCTCGGCCTCGAACGCTACAGCCTGGCCGCCACCGCATTCAGTGCGGGAATCGCGTTGTGGCAAGCTATCGACGCGCCCGAGCGAATCGATACGCTGGTGCTGATCTCGCCCGCCGCGATCCTGCCCGATGATTGGAAATTACCGGCTGATTGGCCCGAGCCAATGGCGAAGCTGCGCAGGCTCAACCGCGACCAAGAACTGGAGAGCCACTTCGGGGCAATCATGATCCCGGTACTGGTAGTCTTCGGCACGCGTAACACCCTGATTCCACCCGAGATCGGACGCCTCTACCGCGAGCGAATCCCGAATAGCTATTACATCCTGATGTACGGTGCCGGGCACGCGATAGCGGACGAGCGTCCGCAGGCGCTCTATCAACTGGTCGGCGACTTCCTGGAACGTGGCGACGCGTTCGTCGTCAACCGCACCAACGGCCTGATCAATCCGTAGCGGCCGCTCTCAGAGCCGATAGAAGCGGCGGGCATTGCCACCCAGGATGGCCGCCTTGTCCGCGTCCGAGAGCGTCGGCTCCTCCAGCGTCTCCTCGATTTCATGCTGGACGGCTTCAGCACCCGCCTCGTGCGGGTAGTCCGAGGAGAAGGCCAGGAACTGCACGCCGATATCCTTGGCAAGGTATTGGATCGCGTGGTCGTTGCCCTCGCACCCGACCAGCACCCGGCCGTTTTCAAACAGATGGCGCACCGAGTCGGCCGCGAAGAAAGTCTGATCGCGCTTGACCCGTTCGAGCACCAGTAGCACCCATTCGACGCCGCCTTCGAGGAAAGCGAAACGAGTGTTGGGATAGCGCCCGATCGCGCCCTCGTAGGCGAGCGTCAGAAACGCATACATTAGCGCGACCGGATGATGCACCACGTGCGAGGCGACGAAGCTGGTAAAGTTGTCGACGCCGATGCCGCGGTTGGAGCCGCCGTGAAAAGCGATCGGGCAGTCGAGGTCGGCCGCTTCCTTATAGACCGGCCAGTAAAATTCGTTGCCGACCGGCAGCGGCAATCCGGTTGAAGTAACCATCGCGCCGGGCAGTCCCAGCTCCTTGACCGCGCGCCGCAGCTCGATCGCCGCGTCGGACGGAAACTGCATCGGGATCAGCGCCATCGGATGGAGCCGCTTATCGACCTTGCGGAAACGCTCCGAAACATAATCGTTGTATGCGCGGCACAGCCGCACTACGTAATCGCGCAATCGCAGCGAGCCGATCCCGAGACCGTCGCTGGTGAACAAGACCGAGTGTTCGAGCCCGATCCGATCGAGCAGTGCCGACCAGTCTTCGCCTGAGCCCAGGCGCTGGCCGTTTTGCGCGCGCGATGGACGCTCGACCGGATTGTTGGGCAGGCCGGCGAGATGATGGATGCCGTCGAGGCCGGGAAAGACCGCGATACTCTCGGCGAAGGCGCGATTCGGATCCGCGAACATCTGTATCCCCGGATCCATGAACTCGCGGAGTTCGGGGATCGATTCGACAATATGTCCATCGCAGTCGATAAGCCCGATATCATGGTTGGCCATGAATTTTCACCTCGCTGGCGGTTTATATTCAATCGATCGTTGGCCGGCGCCCTTACGAACCGCCTTCGATTATTGCACGCCATTTCGGCGATTCACTCAATAGTTCTATCAGACGCGCAGGCGTGATCGGCGTCTGCTCGAGCGTGATACCGAACGGGCCCAGCGCATCTTCGATCGCCGCGATAATCGCCGCCGGCGCCGGAATCGTACCGCCCTCACCCGCTCCCTTGACA
>DATJRJ010000174.1:0-2812 GCA_035504735.1 Binataceae bacterium (SeqCode) | reverse complement strand
GCTACCGCGACAGCGGCCGCGGTTCGTGAGAGGCTGGGCGCATTAGGAATTGCCCGGCGCGGGGGTAATGGACGGCAAAGCTTTTTTGTCACCGAAACGCCCGACCGCTTCGTGCGGGTCGGACGGCGCTTTATCGGACCGCAAGTCGAATCCGCTGTACGTATCGAACGATGAGGCTAGGTCTCAGATTTTTCGGACACGACACTCGCGGACTCGCACGCGCACGGCCTCCCAAGCGGGGCCTATCTCCCTCACGCTGAAAATGTCATCCCGATGCGCTAGAATCTTGGCGTTCCCGCGATGCATGGGAGATAGCGGGTAGTTCCGCGCCGGGGCGCTGACACCAGGCTCAATCACAAAATTATGGCTTCATCCTTCAACGTGGTGGCGCGCAAGATTTTTGGCTCGCGGAACGATCGCGAGCTGAAACGCATGCGCCCTATCGTCGCCGAAATCAATCAGCTTGAAGAATCCCTCACCGCCCTGACCGACGATGAGTTGCGGGCTAAAGTCGCCGCCTGGAAGGAGCGGATCAGCGCGATCGAAGACCGCGAGGATCGGGAAGACGCCCTCGAACAGGTCTTGCCGGAGGTCTTCGCAGTGGTGCGCGAGGCCGCACGGCGGACGCTTGGCCAGCGCCATTTCGACGTGCAGCTGATCGGCGGCATGGTGCTCCATCACGGCACGATCGCCGAAATGAAGACGGGCGAAGGCAAGACGCTGGTCGCGACGCTGCCTGCGGTTCTCAACGCACTGAGCGGACGCGGCGTTCATGTCGTGACGGTCAACGATTATCTCGCGCGGCGCGACTCCGAATGGATGGGGCGCATCTACAAGTTCCTCGGCCTCACGGTCGGCGTGGTCGTCCACGGGGTGCCGGATCAGGAGCGCAAGGCGGCGTATCAGGCCGATATCACTTACGGCCAGAACAACGAATTCGGCTTCGACTACCTGCGCGACAACATGAAGTTCAACCTGGAGGATTATGTCCAGCGCGAACACAATTTTGCGATTGTCGACGAAGTCGATTCAATTCTAATTGATGAGGCGCGCACCCCGCTGATTATTTCCGGCGCCTCCGAAGAATCTACCGATACTTACTATGTCGTCGACCGCGTGATTCCTCGCCTCAAGCTCGAAGAGCACTACGCGGTCGATGAGAAGCTGCGCTCCGCCACCTTAACCGAAGAAGGCGTGACGCGCGTCGAGCAATTACTTGGCATCGAAAATCTGTACGATCCGCGCAATATCCTGCTGCTCCATCATTGCGGGCAGGCGCTCAAGGCTCACGCGATTTTCAAGCGCGATGTCGATTACGTCGTCAAGGAAGGCCAGGTCGTTATCGTGGATGAGTTCACCGGTCGCATGATGCCGGGCCGGCGATGGAGCGATGGACTCCATCAGGCGATCGAGGCCAAAGAGAACGTCAAGATCGAATCCGAAAACCAGACGCTCGCGACGATCACGTTCCAGAACTACTTCCGCATGTATAAGAAGCTGGCCGGCATGACTGGGACGGCTGATACCGAGGCGGTCGAGTTCAAGGAAATCTACAACCTCGACGTTATGGTGATTCCGACCAATCGTCCGATGATTCGCGAGGACAATCACGACGTCGTTTACAAGACCGAGGACGAAAAGTTCGACGCCGTAGTTGAGGAGATCAAAGATTGCCAGGAACGCGGGCAGCCGGTGCTGGTCGGCACCGTTTCGATCGAGAAATCTGAGCGGGTCGCGGGACAGCTAAAGCGCAAGGGAATCAGGCATGCTGTTCTCAATGCGAAAAATCATGAGCGCGAAGCCGAGATCGTCGCGCAGGCTGGACGGCTGGGCGCGGTAACGATCTCCACCAATATGGCCGGCCGCGGCACCGATATCGTGCTAGGCGGCAATCCCGAAGGGTTGGCGGCGGCCGAAGCGGGCACGCGCGATCCCAGCGATGAAAAATTCGTGGCGGCGCTCGCGCGTCATCGCGAACAATGCGCGGCTGAGCGCGAGCAGGTGCTCAAGGCGGGCGGCTTACATATCCTCGGCACGGAGCGGCATGAATCCCGCCGCATCGACAATCAGCTCCGTGGACGATCGGGACGCCAGGGCGATCCTGGTTCATCGCGGTTTTTCTTGTCGCTTGAAGATGACCTGTTGCGGATCTTTGGCGCCGATCGCCTCAAAGGGCTGATGGGCCGGATCGGAATGGAAGACGGCGTCCCGATCGAGCATCGATGGATTTCGCGCGCGATTGAGAATGCGCAGAAAAAGGTCGAAGCGCATAACTTCGATATCCGCAAGCATCTGCTCGAATACGACGACGTGATGAACAAGCAGCGCGAGGTCGTATACCATCGCCGCCGCGAACTGCTCTCCGGCAATCCGCTCAAAGATGACATCCTTGAGATGGCCGAGGAGCAGGTCAACGTCATTGTGGGCGCGCATGCGGAGGCAGACAAGGACGCCGCCGATTGGGATTGGAAGGAAATCGAGGATGCCTTCTTTAAGCAGTTCAAGTTTCGGCCGGGCTTTCGCGACAATGGCGATGCCGCAGCGATAGAGACGCCCGACGGCTTGGCCGAAGTCGGCTTCGAGCGTGTCCAGAAGCTTTATGACCAGCGCGAGCAGGAATTCACCGAACCGGTGATGCGGCAGATCGAAAAAGTCGTGATGCTGCAAACGCTTGACGCGCTATGGAAAGACCATCTGCTGGCGATGGACCATCTCAAGGAAGGCATCGGGCTGCGCGGATACGGGCAGAAGAATCCGCTGGTCGAATATCAAAAAGAAGGCTTCACGATGTTCGAGTCGATGCTGGCGGCGA
>DATJRJ010000173.1:0-3635 GCA_035504735.1 Binataceae bacterium (SeqCode) | reverse complement strand
CCACAGACGCATTCTCTCCTTATTTGTGCTTTATCGGGCAATTCGATTCCGTGCTTGCACCACAAGCGTGAACCCCGGCGGCATGTTCATTGCGACAACTGATTGGCCAGAGGGGAGAGGAGGATGAAGAGGGATCCAAATAGACACCGAACTCAAAAGCCCGCGGCCTTCCACGGCAAACTAGTTCATCTCAGTGAACTTCAGACCGCGGTCTTGAAAGTCACTATGGTGCGTTTTCACGCGTTTCGATCCCGATTCGGCCGAGAGCCACAGATAGAGGAACCATTATTCTTTGATCCCGGGTCTGACGAACCGATTTGGGCCGTGCCGGCGGAAATTCGCAAGCAAGTTATCGAAGCAGCTCGATTGACCGGGTCAGATCGCGCATCACTGCTGAGATTTTTCGGACTCGCTCCGCCAAAATCGACGCTCCCTTTGAGGCCGTCAACCCCGGCGCGTGGAACGCCGCGCGCCAGCGAACGTTCACCGGGGTCGCGATAGAACCGCGGTAGCTGAGCGCTATCTTCATAGATGTTGACGCGCCGTGTCGAGGATGAACACCGGTATGCGGCGGCAAATTTTCCATCAATTCAAGACCTCAATAACGATTCTGGAGGAAACGCAAATGTCCAAGAAAGCCAGTTTTTTGAAGCTCCTGCCGACCAAGCACAATTCGTCGGGACAAAAGGATCCCAGGACCAGCGATGAGAGCGTGAACAGCGTAGCTCCGCGCGCCTATCCGATGGCATCAACGGTTCCGGACCTGCCCACAGCTATATCTGATGAGCTTCTGGATCTTTATGCCTTTCTCTTTTTCCAAGGTGGGTTTCATCATGTGGGTATGACCTTCGAGCAATTTTTGCTGGTAGTGGCGACCGTCAAGCTGGCGGCCTGAACGCAACGATCAAGTTCCAGGTCCATTGGATCAGAATTTGAGCAGCACTCCGGCCAATCAGACGGCGGCGGCGCTCGCCTCGATAATCCGTTCGCGCGTGATCGGCAAATCGCGGATCCGGAAGTCGAGCGCCCGCGCAACCGCATTCGCGACCGCGGCCGCGGCTGGACCGTGGGCCGCCTCCCCCACTCCCAGCGGCGGGCAGTCGGGACGTTCGATCAGACGGACCTCGAGTTCGGGCACCTCATTAAAGCGCAGAATCGGATACTCCTCCCATGTCCGCGTACGCACGCGGCGACCCTCGAAGACGACTTGCTCCTTGAGCGTCCAACTGATCGATTGCACGATACCGCCTTCGATTTGATTGATTACCCCGTCCGGATTGATCACCAGTCCCGCATCGACCGCGCTGGCGATCTTCAGGACGCGCACGTGCGCAAGAATTTCGACCTTCGCGATCACCGCCACATAGGCGGCAGTATTCTTGTATCGAGCGAAACCGATTCCCGCCGCACGGCCCTGGCCGCGTTCGGCATTGAGCTCCCAGCCTGCCAGCCGTGCCGCGGTCTCGATTACCTGGCGCGCGCGGGGGTCCGAGAGATGACGAAGCCGGAACTCGACTGGATCGGCACCAGCGGCGTCGGCCAATTCATCCATAAACGATTCGGTCGCGAACACGTTCGCATAGCCGCCTAGCGTGCGCAGCGCGGAGGTGCGAAACGGCAGACCGGGCAAGCTGTGCAACACTATCTTTCGGTGGGGCAAATCGTACGCCGGCTCCGAATTTCGGGCGCCACCGGCAAATCCCGACAAAGCCTCATGCGCCTCGGGGAGCGGGATCGGCGGATCGACGTGCGCCGCGGCCAGCAGATTGACAGATCCGCGCGCAGTAGGACGCTGGCCATGCGGTCCGCTCCAGATCTCGCTGGACCAATCGACGACCTTGCCGGCCGGACTGACCGCGCTTTCGATCTTCACCACCATCGGCGAGCCCAGCGGCGACCATGCGAGTTCGTCCGCGCGGTCCCACTGGACGCGCACGGGACGTGATGGGACCTGGCGCGCCAGCAGGGCAGCGTCGAGCGCGGCGTCATCGGCGCCATTGTGCCCATAGACGCCAGCGCCCTGCACATGAATCACCGTGACTCGCGACTCATCCAGGCCAAGCGCGGCAGCGAGCGCACCCCGGAGCGGGAAGACGCCTTGCGAGTGTGTCCACACTGTCAGCCCGCCGTCGTCATAGACGGCGATCGAGCACGAAGGCGCCATCGAGGCGTGCGCGATCGGCGGCCGCGAATAAGTCGCCGACAGGCGCCGCAGGTTTGCCGCCCCGGCCGGGCGCTGGCCCGCCTCGGTCGTCGAATCGATCGAGCGAAGCGTGGGGAGCAATTCACGCCAGCTCCGAGTATCGGCGGAGACCTCGCTCTCAATCCAGCGCGCTCCTGCGCGGAGGGCTTCGAGCGCCTTAACGGCTTGGTATTCGCGCTCGCAACAAACACCCACGAAGTCGCCGCTGCGCCAAATTTTGACCACTCCGAACAGAGCTTCCGTCGCCGACGGGTCAAGCGATCCGAGCCGCGCGCCGTAGGAAGGCGGCCGCAGCACGCGGCCGTGCAGCATTCCCGGCAGTTCGAGATCGTGGATGAATGCGGGACCTGCGACCTTCGCGGGAAGATCAAGACGCGCGACATTCTGGCCGATCGGTGTTTCGCTCGCTGACCAGATGAACGGGGCCGTGCTGGTGATCGGACGCTTCCAATCAACCTCGCGGGCGACCTGCCAATAGTCGAGCCCGGATGGCGTCCCATCCAGAAGAATGAGCCCGCCGTCAGCGGCGACGCGCGACTCCTCGGCATCCAGCATGCGCGCGGCGCGCTCGACGATCGCGTGGCGCGCCTTGGCACAGGCCATTGCAACGGAAGTGCCGCCGACTTCGATCGACATACTGCCGGCGGTGTAACTTTCGTCCGGGCAGCAGCGCGTATCGCCGGACACGACTCGCACCTGCGACATCGGGAGCTTGAGCTCCGCGGCCGCGATTTGGGTGATGGCGGTGACGATTCCCTGTCCGATTTCGACTTTGGCCGAAAACACGCGCGCGACTCCCGGGTCGCTGAAATCGATCCACTGGCAAAGCCGCGGATTCTCCTCGATGCTCCAGGGAAGTTTCGGCTGGTTCATTGCCTGTCTGCCTGGATGGACGCCTTCCACGCAGCCTCGATGGCCTTCACGATTCGCGCATGAGCACCGCAGCGGCAGAGGTTAGCGTCCAGCGCTGCCACAATCTTTTCGCGCAACGGCTGGGCACCGCTCCCGATTAATTCCGCGGCCGTCATGATGATACCGGACAAGCAATACCCGCACTGGCCGGCCTGGAAATCGACGAATGCGCGCTGCAGGAAATGGGGTTGGTCGAGCGTGCCCAAGCCTTCAATAGTTGTGATCGATTTGCCCTCGATCGACCATATCGGCAACTCGCAGGAGCGGCGCCCATGGCCGTCGACCAGTACCGTGCACGAACCGCAGCCTCCATTCCCGCAGCCGAAACGCGTTCCTTTGAGACCGAGGTCTTCGCGCAGGACGTATAGGAGCGGCGTTTCATAATGGTCGACGGTCACTTGGTGCGGCTGCCCGTTCACAACTATCGTATGCGTCGTGCTCATGATGGCTTTGAGTGAAAATCTGGAAGCGCTTCGTGTGGTGCTCCACGTCCCGGCGTAGTAAAATCCGCGCCGGTCGG
>DATJRJ010000172.1:0-4251 GCA_035504735.1 Binataceae bacterium (SeqCode) | reverse complement strand
CGAAAGGCTTTCAAGGTGTTGTATCTCGACGCGCGGAACGTCGGTCGCAAACGGCAGCATGTAATCGGCCAGGTTCGCGCTGAGCGGCTGCGCATTATCGTCATACACCATCCGCTCCAATAGCGCATTGCCGAGCCCGTGGGCCACGCCGCCCTGAATTTGCCCTTCGACGATTACCGGGTTAATCACCCGTCCACAATCGTGCACCACGCAGTAGCGGATGACGCGCACCTGGCCGGTCGCAATGTCGACCTCGACCTCGGCGATATGGGTGCCGTTGGAGTAGGCGGCCTGCGTGGGCATGAAATAATCGGTCGCTTCGAGACCCGGTGCAGTCAGCGTGCTCAACGCGAACCCCGGCATCCCTTCGGCCTCGGCCGCCAACTCTCCGAACGAAAGGCCGGGATGGCCGGCGCCTTTGACGCGCGCATAGCCGCCGGCGAGTTCGAGTTCGCCCTCGCTCACTTCGAGAGTCTTCGCGGCCAGCTTGAGCACCCGCCGCCGGACCTCCGCGCTGGCGAGGAAAACTGAGGAACCGGCGTTGACCGTGATACGGCTTGCGAACGTCCCGGTACCCATCGAAATCGCGGCGGTGTCGCCGGTGGTCACGGTGACATCGCCGATCCTGACGCCCAGTTGCTCCGCACAGATTTGCGCGAAAGTGGTTTTATGACCCTGGCCCTGCGGCGACGCGCCACTGGAGACTGCGACCTTGCCGGACCGGAGAATTCGCACCGTCGCCCCTTCAAAGGGGCCAAGTCCGGTGCCTTCGACATAGTTGCCGATGCCGATACCGAGATAGCGATTTTGCCGCAGCGCGGCCTGCTGACGTTCGCGAAAATCGCCGTATCCCGCGGCCCGCACCGCCATCGCCTGGCAGCGCGGATAATCGCCGCTGTCGTAGATCACGGGCGAGCCGTCGCGGTACACCAGGCCGACCCGATACGGCATCTGATCGGCGCGGATGAAATTGCGTGCGCGGATTTCCGCCCGATCGATCTCGAGCTCGCGCGCCGCGCGGTCCATCAGTCGCTCCATCGCAAACACGGCCTGCGGTCGGCCGGCACCGCGCACCGGCGTGGTCGGCACGCGGTTGGTGAAGGCGACAACGATTTCGAGATCGAAATTCGGGACCAGATAGGGACCCGGCAGCGTCGAGCCTGAGATCTGCGCGGTCACGATTCCCCACGGCACGTACGCACCTGCGTCGTGAATCAGCCGCCCGCGCAGGCCGCGGATGCGTCCGTCGCGATCCAGCGCCAGCGCCACATCCCAATACTGATCGCGTTCCTGGTTGGCGGCCAGAAAGTTCTCGCGCCGATCTTCGATCCATCTAATCGGAACGCCGAGCTTAAGCGCGCAGGCCGCGATCACCGCCTCCTCGGCATAGAAGGTCGCCTTGGGACCGAATCCGCCGCCGACGTCGGCTGGCGCGGCGACCCGGATACGCTCCGGATGGAAATCGAGCAACTCGGCGAGCGCGTTTTTGCTTTGATGGGGCGCTTGCGTCGCCGACCACACCATCAGTCGCTCCTCGACCGGATCGAAGCGCGCGAGTACCCCGCGATTTTCCATCGCCGGGCCGCATCCGCGATGCGTCAGGTATGATCCGCGGCTGACATGGGGCGCGTCGCGAAAAGCGCTTTCGGCATCGCCGTACTTGAGTCGGTAGCGCGCGACGACATTGGTTTCGAGCGCAGAGTGCGCACGCGGCGCGCCGCTTTCCAGCGCGTCGCGGCAGTCTGCGGCCACCGGAAGAATATCGTACTCGACTTCGACCGCTTCGACGGCATCCTCGGCCCGGTAGCGGCTTTCCGCGATCACTACCGCCAGCGCTTCGCCGGCGTAACAGACCTCGCTGCGGGCCAGCGAATATTGAGTCAGCGGATGAGCTATCAGCGGGCTTCCGACCGGCAGCGGTACCCGCAACTCGCGCATCTTGCCCGGCATGTCATCGAGAGTGAAGACCGCCTTGATGCCCGGGTACTCCAAGGCGCGGCGCGCATCGATCGATTTGATGGTGGCGTGCGCATGGAGGCTGCGGACGAATGCGGCGTGCAGCGTGCCGGGCAGGCAGATATCGCCGATATACTGCCCGTGGCCGAGCAGCAGCGCCGGGTCCTCCAGCCGTCTTATCCGCGCGCCGATATGCTCGAAGGGCATCGTTGGCCGTATCTGATTCCTAGGGACTCACCAGATCATCAGGCGGTCGCTGCCGGCGCCGGCGCCTCCGCAGATGCGAACTCCGCACGCAGCGCGGGCATCACCTCGCGCGCGAACAGCTCCATGCTTCGGACCGTCCGAT
Organism: Binataceae bacterium (SeqCode); assembly: GCA_035504735.1. Classification (GTDB taxonomy): domain Bacteria; phylum Desulfobacterota; class Binatia; order Binatales; family Binataceae; genus JAJPIG01. Next base: position 1,946 of record DATJRJ010000172.1, on the reverse strand, counting down.
CGTGCGGCATGTCTCCGATTTGAATCAGCGGCAGGAACAGCCCATTACCGAGCGATCTGATCGATTCGATAAGCCTTTTGCGCACCGTGTCTGGGCTGCCGACCATACAATAGCCACGCGCGTTCATGGTCTCGAAGTCGATGCTGGCGTAATCGAGATTTTTTGCCGCCGCCGCCAGGCGCGTCATGGTCGGGATGCTGCTGTAGCCGGGCGGAAAGAGCAGTTGGAAAGAGTGGCGCAACCCGCGACGATAGAGCCAGCTCACGTACTGCGCGCCATCGCGGATGGCCTCGCGATCGGTCTCGGCGATGTACATCGGCATCAGATGGCCGAGCTGCGAGGGTGCAACCTCATAGCCGTAGCCGCGCGCCGCTTCGCGATACCAGTCGAAGAATATTCGCACCATCTCGTGCGGCATGAAAGTCGCGAGGTAAGGATATTTGCGGCTCGGATGGGAGCACCAATCGATCGTCTCTTTGCTGCCGAAGCCGGGAATCCAGATCGGCGGATGCGGCTTCTGGAGCGGCCGCGGCCATACGTTAACGTAGCGGACCCGGTAGTGCTTGCCCTCGTAGTCGAACGGTCCGGGCTCGGTCCAGGCACGGATGATCAGATCGTGTGCTTCGGAAAATCGCTCACGCGAGAAGGTTGGATTTACGCCCATCGAGTAGTACTCGCAGCCGATTCCGCGCACGAATCCCGAGATGATGCGGCCGGCGCTCATGACGTCGAGCATCGCGAGCTCTTCGGCGATGCGCAGCGGATGGTCGCGCAACGGCAGGCCGTTGCCGAGGATCAAGAGCTTGAGGCGGCGGGTGCGCCGGGCCAGCGCCGCGACCATCAGATTCGGCGCCGGCATGGTGCCGTAGGTATTCTGATGATGCTCGTTGACGCTGACGCCGTCGAAGCCCAACTCCTCGCAATACTCGAGTTCGTCGAGATAGCGATTGTAGAGGTCGTGGCCTTTCACCGGATCGTAGTGCGAATTGGAAAACGTCACCCACGACGATGGATACTTGGCGGTGTCGTCGAAATCAGGCGGCAGATACGGCCATGGCATCAAGTGAAAGGCATGGATCTGCATTTCGCTTTGTGTTCTCCGTCGGGGGCTTCTTTAATCAAACATTGCCTGGCAGCACGGCCCACGTGATCAGAATATCAGCCCGGGAGGCCACTAAGCGCAAGCCTGCCGTGCCGGGTGGCGAGCGAAGGACGATCAAAAACAGGCGCTTGCTTTCCGGACCTGTCAGATAGAGGATCGCAATTCGTGGCAATCACGCAGGAGGTAGCTGAAGATGCTGGAACTGTTTTATTCGCCCGGGGCCTGTTCGATGGCGTCGCATATCGGTATCGAGGAGAGCGGCACGCCATATGAGCCGCGGCCAACCCTGATTCCGAAGGGTGAGCAGAAAAGCGAGGCGTATCTTAAGATAAACCCGCGCGGCAAGGTGCCCGCGCTGCGCGTAGATGGCACGGTCATCACCGAGAACGTCGCTATCCTGAATTATCTCGCCAAGCGTTTTCCGGAAAAGAAACTGATGCTTACCGACCCGATGGGCGAGGCGCGCTGCCTCACGACCATGGCCTGGTTCTCGAACACCGTGCACCCTTCGTTTACCCATATCGCGCGGCCCGAACGCTTCGCCGAGGATGCGGCCGCACAGCCCTCGGTCAAGGAGACTGGGCGTAAGACATTCTTCGCCAACTGCCAGGAAATCGACGCGATGCTCAAGGGTCAGCAATGGTTGATGGGCTCGCAGTTCACAGTTTGCGATGGCTACGCGCTGGTGTTCTATGGATGGGGCGCGCGGGTCGAATTGCCGATGAAAGAGCTCAAGGCTTACAGCGAGTTCAAGGATCGGATAATGCAACGGCCGGCGGTGCGGAAAATTCTGGAACGCGAGCAGAACATCCTGCTCAACTACTAGTTGAAAGCCGGCGTGGCC
>DATJRJ010000171.1:0-2925 GCA_035504735.1 Binataceae bacterium (SeqCode) | reverse complement strand
AATATATGCTCGACCTTGGGACCGAAATACAAATGTTCTTCCGACGAGCGGAACAGCACGCCCATCACGAGCAGATCGAATTTTCCTCTTTCGGCGGCGGCCAGGATCGCGGTTTCAGGCCGGTTGCCTGTTGCGACTTGGGTGTCGATGCTGACTTCGAATTCTTGCGCATAGGCCTTTAGTTCATCGTGCGTCTCGATCGACTGGAAACGGGCACGGGAGCCGCTGCGCAGATAGAGGCCGCGCAGCGAGATCAACGGAACCTCGCGCACGTAAAGCGTGGTCAGCGTCGCGCGCGTGGAATGCGCATAGAGCATCGCGATGGTCGCGCCGAGGCGCGAAAACGGAGCGCCGGTGGTGGGCGCTAGAACGCGGCGCAGCGGCATGGCCGAATCAGCGCCACTGCGAGCGATCACAACAGGCGCCATCGCTTTGTCGACCAGCTCGCGCAGGAGTCCTCCGCCCAAAGGTTGTCCCTCCGCCACTCGGGATGCACCGGCAAAAATCGCGTCGTAACCTCGCTCGCTTTCCTTGATAACGGCGTCGGCCACCGAGTCAGCCTGCATGGACCGTTGATGGACGTTACGAACGCCGCTCAGTTCGGCGAGCGCTTTGATCCGCTCAAACAGCTCGCTGAATTTGGCGGATTTAGGATCCTGGTCGGCAGTTACGACGCGAAAGACCGTGATGCTGGCATCCGGATGGTTGGCAAGTGCGGCAGCGATATGCGTGGCGAGCAGCGCGTGTGGACCGCCGCCGCTCAACACCAGCAATTTGGCGCCTTGTTTGTTAAACGGCAGCCGCGCCAGCAGATTTTCGCGCTGCAGCCTTTCGGCTTCGCCGGGCCTGTGACCGACCTGTGACAGAAGCCAGCTCAGCAGAGGCGGCGTCATCATCGAGGTCACAATCGCGACTATAATAATGATGGCGTACATCTGAGAGCTGAGGACGCCCAGGCTGAGCCCGATCAGCGCGACGATTATTTCCATACCGCCGCGCGCGTTCATGCCGACACCGACCGCCAACGATTCGCGAAGATTCAGGCCCGAGACCAGTGATCCAGCGGTGCATCCGATCACCTTGCCCAAGATCGCGATAGCCAGCACCAACGTCAGAACGCCCACCCCCTGCAAGGCGAAGATGTCGACCTTGAGCCCCGAATAGGCAAAAAACAGCGGCGCGAACACTCCGATAGTCGCGGCTTCGAGCTCGTCGCGGTCGTTTTGACGAACACGCGCCGAACGCCCCAGCATCGTGCCCGCGACGAACGCGCCGAACACCGCGTGGATTCCGATCGCCTGCGTGACGATCGCGCAAATCACCGCGAGCCCCACCATGGTGGTAATGCCCGCGTGTTCAGCAATTGCGAGATCGTCGACCCAGCGCATCATACGAACGACCAGGTTGGCTGCGACGTAGTAGCAGAACAGAACGAACAGCGAGACCGCGACCAGAATCGAGATCAATGACTTCACGTCGATGGCGCCGTGAGCGGCCAGGCCAGCAATGATCGAGAGCATCAGCCAGCCCAGGGTGTCATCGAGGATTCCGGCAGCGAGAATCACCAGGCCGAGATCGCGGCGCATCAGGTCGAGATCGATCAGGATTTTTGCGATCACCGGCACCGCCGAGATCGACATCGCAACCGCGATGAAGAGTGCGAAAATCAGACGGCTATTGGCGTGAGCCAGGTAGGCGGCCGGTATCATCCAACCCAACGCAAATCCGCTGACCCATGGAATCGCAATCCCGAGCCATGAGACCGTTATCGCAGTGCGGCCGACGCGTAGAAGGATTTCCGGGTCGGTCTCCAGCCCGGTGTATAGGAGGAGCAGGATAAGGCCGATCCAGGCGACCACCTCCAGTAGATGGTCCGAGAGCGGATCGGCGGGGAAAAGCAGACGATACGCGATGGGTGCGGCGTGTCCCAATAATGACGGGCCCAGCAAAATGCCGGCGAGCAATTCTCCGATGACGGTCGCCTGTCCCAGTCGTTTCATGAGATCGCCAAGCGCCCGCGCAGTCAGAAAGAGTAGAGCGAACTGGGTTAGGAATCGCAGGATCTGAATTTCGCTCAGATGAGGCAAGTTGACATCCCCCTTTGAGGTCGGTGGTTGAAGGTGCTTGCGCTTTACGCAAAAAGCGAACCATCGATTGGGCTGCTCGCAAGTCAGCAGCAGAAACTCTAACGCGAATGCGACGATTATCACGTGCAAGCGGCTACCGTAGTGATGATGAATCGGTTTGCGCCGCTCCAGAAACGGTTGGCGGATGGTGCCTTTTGTAAAGATTACCCGCCAGTCTCCCATCGCTGGGATTTCCGTGCGGCGGTTTCATCGCGGTGGCGAGGAACAGAAACCTTACACGTCGCCTTAAATCTGCTGAAATATTTCAGGAGGTGAAAATATCTCAGGAGGCGCTATGAGCGAGAAGACAATCCGGCGTGTCACGGCGGCGCGCGCGCGTTACGTGCTGGCGATACTGATTACACTGAGTGCGGTTGCCGCTTCGTGTGCTGCGACGCCGACGCAGGAAAGCACCGGCGGATATATCGATGACTCCACGATCACGGCCAAAGTCAAAACCGACCTAACGATGGATGCGAAGGTGAGCGCGCTCGAGATTCACGTCAAGACGTACAAAGGTGTGGTGGAGCTGAGCGGCTTCGTCGACTCCCAGTTCCAGGTGGTGGAGGCGGGGAATGTTGCGAGCGCGGTTGCGGGAGTAAGGTCGGTGCAGAATGATTTGATCGTCAAAGCGGCGGTCGCGCCACCGAATGCCGCTGAGAATCGTACGGAGTAGTGTCGGATATAAAGCGTGGCGCCGATAATCAGCCGAGCCGTTTGACTCGCCAGGTGCCAATCTCGACGATGCGCGCGCGGTCGACGCATTCGTAATCGCCGTATATCAGCGATTCGGCGACCT
>DATJRJ010000170.1:0-4322 GCA_035504735.1 Binataceae bacterium (SeqCode) | reverse complement strand
GAGCTTCATGGGCACGCTCGGTGCCAACTCACAGTTTTACGAGCCCTACCATGAGAATGCCAAGGCCTGGTATCGGCGCGCCCAGGAACAATGCCTCTACATGAACCACGCGCTGGTTAATCCGCCGGTCGATAAGTCGCGTCCGGTCACCGAGGCCAGCGACGTCTATGTTCACGCCGAGAAGGAGACCGATGCCGGAGTCGTCGTTAGCGGCGCCAAAGTGGTCGCGACCAACTCGGCCCTGACCCATTACAACTTCATCGGCTGCTACCCGCTGATCGGGCGGCCCGAGCAGGCAGTGTTCGCGATGCTCCCGATGAATACGCCGGGTCTCAAGCTGCTGTGCCGGACCTCCTACGAGATGACCTCGGAGGTAATGGGCAGTCCGTTCGATTACCCGCTCTCGAGCCGGCTCGACGAGAACGACGCGATCCTGGTGCTCGACAAGGTCCTGATCCCCTGGGAGAACATCTTCCTCTATCGCGACGTCGAAAAGGCCAACAACTTTTTCCCGGTCTCGGGCTTTTTGCATCGCTTCGCGCTCCACGGGTGCACCCGGCTCGCGGTCAAGCTCGATTTCCTGTGCGGCCTCACGCTGCTGGCCGGCGAGGTCACCGGCGTTAAGGATAAGGCCTTCGGCAAGATGCAGATTGGCGAGATGCTCGCCTGGCGGCACATGCTGTGGGGCCTGACCGACGCGATGGCGCGCACACCCGAACCTTGGGTTGATGGCACCGTGCTGCCGAACATGAACTATGCTCATGCCTACCGGGTGCTGGCGCCGGTGGTCTATCCGCGCGTCAAGGAAATTATCGAGCAGGTCATCTCGAGCGGCCTTATCTATCTGAACTCGCACGCCTCGGATTTCCGCAACCCGCAAATCCGCGAGATGCTCGACAAGTACCTGCGCGGCTCCCGCGGCCAGGATGCCGAGCAGCGCGTCAAGGTGATGAAGCTCTTGTGGGATGCGGTCGGCAGCGAATTCGGCGGCCGTCACGAACTCTACGAGCGCAACTACGCGGGCAATTACGAGGACATCCGCAGCCAGGTCCTGCTCGGCAACGACGCTGACGGCGTCTCGGAGCAGCTCAAGAACTTCGCGCGCAGCTGCATGGACGAATACGACCTTGACGGCTGGCGCACGAAGGATCTGATCAGCGCTGCGGATATCAGCTTCACGAACCGCAACGGCAAGCGCTAGCCGGCGCGAAAACTACGACGGAAGATCTGCGCACGGCCTTTCCGTCAATTCTGGGTGCGGCGAAGAATCCCCGGATTCTTCGCCGCGCGCGGCGCTAGAGCGGATCTATGTCACACAATCGACTTAAGGGTATTGCTCAGTCGATCGGCCGAGGCAGTCTCCGCGTTCTTTGCGCGCCACGCCACAAATCCGTCGGGACGTATCAGCACAGCGCCGCTCGGCGAAATTCCGTAGGCTTCAGGAAAAGCGTGCCCCGGATCGACTAGCGCGGTTGACGCGCCAAGTTGATGGACATCGAGCGTAAATCTCGCCTGGCCCGCGGCCTGGCTTGCCGCCGCACACCAGCTCGAACCTTCCGGGCCGGCCAGCAGAGTGAAATTTCCACCGAAAAGATCGAGCGTTGAAATCTGCTCGGCATCGCGCTGCAACCATAGATGCGGCGCGCGCGTGCCAGGCCGCCCCTTGGACTCGCGCGGGTTCAGATGGGCGGGGCGATCGTTACCGTCGGAAATGATCGCATCCGAGTAGTAGCAGTAACCCAGTTCAACATTCAGATCGTCCTCGACCGGCTGCATACCCGCGGTCCCGAGATAAGGCGCAGAGCGCGTGACGTAGCGCGAGTAGGCCTGCTCCACGGTGAAGGCCGCCGCCGCACGCCGCTCCGGTTCGTAGCTCGCGAGCAGTTCCGCTCCGGCCTCGCCCTTGAGCACCGCCGCGAGCTTCCAGGCCAGATTGTGCGCATCCTGGACGCCGGTATTGCCGCCGAAGCCGCCGTTGGGCGGCATCACGTGCGCCGCGTCGCCGACCAGAAAGATTCGGCCGGCGCGATAGCGTTCCGCCACGTCGGCCCGCGCATTCCAATGCATCACGTTCTCGATCGTAATCGGCACGTGGTGGTCGCCAATCGCGGCGCGGACATACTCGACGCATTTTTCGTCGGTCAGCCCCGCCGACACATCAGTGATCGGATGCGCCGGATCGCCGACCGCGTTGACCACCAGGAAGCCTCGGTCGAACGGCTTCTCGAGCCGGAAGAAGCCGCGCAGCACCGGATTGGTTATATAGATCACGCTCAGATTTCGCCCGCCCAGCAGCGGGGCCACATCGCCGCGAAAATAGATCGTGATGCTCTTGGAAAAGGTGCCATGCCCAAGCATCCTGATTCCGAGCCGCTCGCGAAGTGAACTGGAGGCGCCGTCGGCCGCCACCAGGTAGCGCGCGCGCACGGTCTCGGTCGTGCCGCGGTCACGATCGCGAATCGTTGCGGTCACGCCCTCGGCGTCCTGCTCACACGAAATCATCTCGGTGCCGAATCGCAGTTCCGCACCGAGCTCCAGCGCGCGCCTTTTCAGCAGCGGTTCGAGCAGACTCTGGGTGATGAACAGGCGGAGGGTCGGGCTGACGTCGCGCACGCCGTCGTTGAGATTCGCGATATAGGCGGCGATTTCCTTGCCGGCCAGGCTTTCGACCGCGTTGATCGCACCGTCCTGGACGAATTGTTTGGCGGACTCCCGGCGCACGATCTGCTCGACGCCCACCGTCCGGAACACTTCCATCGTACGCTGGCTGATCTGCGCGGCGCGCGGATGAATCGCGGTGCCGCGATGATGCTCGACGGCCAGCGCGCGGATTCCATGATGGCCCAGCAGCAGCGCGGTCGACATCCCGACCAGGCTGCCGCCGACAATCATCACCGGCACTTCCTTGTCATGCATAGTCATCTTGTCCGTTTAGCGGCTCACGGATGCTCGCGCGCGGTCACCAGTGGCGTGCGGACGCTATACGTGCGCCTGCGGCCAGGCTCTCGAGCTTGGCCCACACGACGCCGGGATCGACGGCCGCTTGCCCGACCCAGGTTCCGAATCCGCAATCGGTCCCGCCGATCACGTTTTCACGCCCGACCAAGCGCGCATAATTACCAATCCGCTCGGCGACCAGTTCCGGATGTTCGATATAGTTGGTCTTTGACTCGATAACGCCCGGAATCAGCAGCTTGCCGGAGGGCAGTTTCAGATCCTCGAAAATTCTCCATTCGTGCGCATGACGTGGGTTCGCAGCCTCGAACGAAATCCCATTGGGCCGCGCGGTGAACACGATATCGATAATCTCGCGGAGCGGCACATCGAAGTGATGCGGCCCCTCGTAGTTGCCCCAGCACAGATGGATGCGCGATTGATCGGGCGCGACGTTGGCGAGCCCGTGATTGAGCGCTTCGATGTGAAGGCGCGCGCGCCGGCGGAATTCCGCAAGATCGAGCTCGGCGAACTGAATATGGCGGCCCATCGCGAGGTCCGGGCAATCGATTTGCACCACCAAACCGGCCCGCGCGATAGTCTCGTATTCGTGGCGCATCGCCTCTGCGATCGCGAACAGGTAGGCCTCGTGATTCGGATAATAATGGTTGGCGAAAAACAGCGAGACCACGCCGGGCGAAGCGGCTGAGATGAATCCCTCGGCGGCCTTGACCCCAGCGAGCGCCGCCGCGAGATTTCCCGTATCGATCCGGCTCGCGTCGCGATTGCGTACGCTCACCGGCCCGTCGCATCCGGGAGTCTTGCGGCGCGAGCGACCGGGATCGCCGAACACGCGTTTGGCAAGTTCCGGGAAATCCGCGAGATCCTGGTAACGGGTGACCGGCGCGCTGGCGCCGCCAAAGCCGGCCAGGCGGTCCTTGACGTAGGTAGCGTAGCTCGGCTTGCTGACCTCGCCGTCATTGATAACGTCGATACCGGCGGCAGCTTGCTGGCGCGCGACTTCCGCGACTGCCGTACGGATGCGCGCTTGGAGTGCGGACTCGTCGACCGGCACGCCCTCCTCTTTCGCGAACATCATGCGCACCAAGTCGCCGGGCCGGGGCAGGCTGCCGGTGTGAGTGGTAAGAAAACGTTCGACGCTGCGCCGCATGGAATGCTCGCGGGATTTTCTTAGCTCAATGAATATCGCTTGCCGGCGTCGCGCTAATCGGCGTCTGAAATTTCCACGGTCATCCGAGCTTTACACCGCGCGCGGATAATCGATCAACCGCCATCATCGGATTCTCGATTGGCCGGCTGACGCTAATCCAACGCCTTACGCCTTCATCGCGCGTGCGCTAAAGTCTAGCGGACTTCAGCTCCTGCGC
>DATJRJ010000169.1:0-15905 GCA_035504735.1 Binataceae bacterium (SeqCode) | reverse complement strand
GCCCTGGTACGTCTATATTCCGGCTAATGCCACGGAGTTTGCGCTGGCCGGTATCAACTATCGTTCGCTGCATCTGAACATGTTCGAGGAGGTCGATCGTTACGCGATTGATCTTTACGGCTCGGTGCAGGACGGCTATATGCAGCGGCGCGCTAATCAGCAGCGCAAGGTCGACGAAGGGACCCTGCTCGGGCCGTAAGCGGCGACCACAAATTGTCGGGAAACAGAACCGCCCGCTTCGTCTGATACGAAGCGGGCGGTTTTCGTTTGGCGAGCGAAGCGCTCGCGGTTTCCGTCGGAACGTTATTCAGGCCACGGTCGCGCCATTGGCATAGCCAGCGGCGCCATTGGCTGGGCTGCTATGGGCGGATGTGCCGTTGGCGGACGGCGCTGCGCCGACCTTGAAACTCTCGGCCAACCGATCGAACTGCCCCTGCATCTCGCTCACTGACTCGAGGCTGCGGGCCAGCTCGGTCACCTTGCTCTGCAGCTTCTTGGCCGGCTCCAGGGTGCGGGAAAGTTCGACCAGATGAGCGGTGAAGGCCTGCCCGATCTGCGCCAGTTGCTCGTGAAGACCCTTCATCGGCTCGAAGTTGGTGGCCAGTTGCGCAAGCTGATCCTGGAAAGCCTTCATCGGGCCGAAGTTCTGCGCGATTTGGGCCACCTGCTCGGCGAAGGCCTTCATCGGCGCCAGCGCGCGCGACGCGCTCTGACCCAGAATATCGACCTGCTCGAAAGTCTTGGTCAGACGCGCAAGCGATTCCTGGAAGGTCTTGGTCGGCTCGAAGACCTTGGCCACCGCTTGGGCGAGCTGGTACTGGCTCTTCGCGTCTCCGCTGTTATCGGCTACATACTGCAGGACTTCGCTGGTCAGACTATTAGCCACTACGGCACCTCTTTCCACCGCTGGATTTTTCGGTTCATCACCACCGCTGCCATTCGAGTCGCTGCCGCTGCTGCTCAAACGATCTGATGACGAATTGATGATCGGGCTTCCGCCCCGCCGCTCCTGCACTCGGATCATCGGCGGCTCGGGCTGGAGCAAAAGCTTTCTCAGCTCATCGAGTTTTAGATTCATCGGACACCTGCGCCCTGTTGGGGGTTAACCTCTAGTCTTACGAGCAAGAGATGTTCCAGCGAGAGCGTGCGTCGCAGAGACAGCCATGACGCGATCCGGCAACGATCCCGGACCCGGAAACTCGATCCAACGGCGTGATGCTGCGCCTAATTTAGCATCCAATACAGAAAGTCGAGTCGATACGCAGAATCAAGCTGCGAGTACGCATCGATCCAATGCCAGACTGCGACGCTCCAGCTTTGCGTTGCAGCGCTGAGCCGCTAAGTTGGCGAAACTGCAACGAGGCATCCAAAGCAGGATAGGGCGCGAAAAAGGTGTGCTGAAAAACCAATACGTCAGGGATTCGCAGCCGTTACATGCTCCCAGGCATGATAGGAACTGCGCACCAGCGGGCCCGATTCGACATGCCGGAAACCCATCGCGATTCCGGCTCGCCGCAGCTCGGCGAATTCCTCAGGCCGCACGTAACGCGCGACCGGGAGATGATCGCGACTCGGCCGGAGATACTGGCCAAGCGTCAGGATGTCGCATTCGACGGAACGCAAGTCGCGCATCACGGCGACAACTTCATCGAGCTCCTCGCCCAACCCCAGCATCACACCAGCCTTGGTGAGCAAGGTGCGCTCGCGGGCGATGCCGATCCCGCGGGCGTGGCGTAGCACGTCGAGCGAGCGATCGTAATGGCCGCCCGGTCGCGCCATCCGGTAGAGGCTCGGCACGGTCTCGACATTATGGTTGAAAACATCGATTGGCGCGCGCACCACGGTCTCGACGCTCCGATGATCGCCCTTGAAATCGGGCACCAGGACTTCGACCCGGGCCGCCGGCTGGAGTTCCTTGATAGCGCTGGCGGTGGCGGCAAAATGCGCGGCACCGCCGTCCGGCAGGTCATCGCGATCGACCGAGGTTACCACGATATGCTTGAGCTCGAGCCGCGCGGCGGCCTCCGCGATCCGCCATGGTTCGCCGGGATCGAGCGGGCGGGCCTTGCCATGCGTGACGTTGCAGTACGGGCAGTTCCGCGTGCATACGTCGCCCATCAACATGAAGGTCGCGGTCCGATGCGCGAAGCACTCGCCGATATTTGGGCAGGCGGCTTCCTGACAAACAGTATGCAGCCGCAGCTCGCCGAGCAGCGCGCGGGTGCGAAAATACTCGGGCGAGACCGGGGCGCGAACCTTGATCCATTCCGGATGTTTGCGTTCTGCCATGGTGGTCTAGCTACGAGCTTCGCAATGCGCGGCGGCGCCGTCAATCAGGCTCCAGAGCGCGCCGGGCGATACCGTTTCGGCCAATGCGTAGCCGAAGCGCGCGGCGAAACTCTTGGCGATCAGCGGGGCGAGGCTATCGACCGAAATTTCCTTCCCGCCCAGCGCCGCGATCGACGTCATCTCGCAGCCCGCGATTCCACATGGCACCATCGCATCGAAGTAACTGAGATCGCACGCGACGTTGAGTGCGAAGCCGTGAAAGGTGACCCAGCGGCGCAGCCCGACGCCGATCGAGGCAAGTTTTTTTTCGCCGACCCACACTCCGGTCATCCCTTCGCGCCGGCCGGCGGCGACGCCGATTTGTGCCAGCGCGTCGATCATCACCGCTTCGAGATTGCGCAGGTAGTGGCCGACGTCGCAGGCTTCGCCCTCCAGCTTCAGGATTGGATAGCCGATGAGCTGGCCCGGCCCGTGGTAGGTGATCTGGCCGCCGCGCGAGACCCGATGGATCGCGATGCCGTCGGGCTGGCGGCGCAGAAAACCCGCATCGGCGCCGCGTCCGAGCGTGAAGACGTGCGGATGCTCCAGTATCAGCAGCGTGTCGCCCATCGCTCCGGCCTGGCGCGCGCGCACCGCCGCATCCTGCAAGCGCAGCGCGGCTCCGTATTCCACCAGTCCCAGCCGCGCGACGCAGAGCTTGCGCTGATCGTTCATAAACTCAGAAATTGATGGCCTCATCCTCGGCGGCGAGCGCCGCTTCCATAATAGCTTCCGAAAGCGTCGGATGGGGATGGGGGGTCTTGCCGATTTCGGCCGTGGTGGTCTCGAGCGCGCGACCCAGCACCACTTCGGAGATCAGATCGGTGGCGTGATGGCCGATGATCTGGCAGCCGATCACTTCGCTATATTTGCGGTTTGCGATCAGCTTGACGAAGCCCTCGGTCTGGTTGACCGCGACCGCCTTGCCGATCGCGCGGAACGGAATCTTGCCGACCTTCACGTCGATTCCGAGTTCGCACGCCTGGGCCTCGGTCATTCCGACGGTCGCGACTTCGGGCTCGCAATAGATACAGCCCGCGATCGAGAGCAGGTCGAAGCCGGGCTCGCGGATGCCGGCCATGATTTCAACCGCCGCCACCCCCTCCGCCGAAGCTTTATGCGCGAGCAGGGGCGTGCGCGCGACGTCGCCGATCGCGTAGATGCTCGGCGCGCTGGTGCGGAACGAATCGTCGATCGTGATAAAGCCGCCGCGTCCGACCTCGACCCCGGCTTTCTCCAGTCCTATCGCAGCGCTCAGCGGCACCCGTCCAACCGCCACCAGCACTGCCTCGGCCTCCAGCGTCAGGGGCTTGCCGGCGGCTTCCAGTGCGATCGACCAACCGCCGCCGGGGCGCCGCTCCATCGATTTGTAACCGTGACCGAGCAGCACTTTCACGCCGCGTTTGACGAACGCACGGCGCAGCTCTTCGGCAACTTCGGCATCGAACCCGGGGAGCATCTGCTTCTCCAACTCGACGATCGTTACCTCGACGCCGAAGGCGCGGTAAAAGTAGGTGAACTCGAGTCCGACCGCTCCGGCGCCGATCACGACGATCGATTTGGGCAAGTGATCGTGGATGAGCGCCTCGTTGCTGGTCATCACGCCATCGCCGATCTTCATGCCCGCGAAGAGTCGCTCGCCCGATCCCGACGCAATCAGGATTTTCTCCGCTTCCAGCATCGTGGCCGACAGCGCCGGTTTTCCAGCCACCGGCGTGAGCGCGACGGTATGCGGTCCGGTGAGTTCAGCATCAGCCTCGTAGAGATCGATGTGGTTCTTCTTGAACAGGTAGCGCACGCCGCGCGAGAGCTTGTCGGCGGCCTCGCGCGAGCGGGCGATTACGCGTTTGAAATCGACGCGAATTTCGCCGACCTCGATACCGTGCTCATGCGCCGCGCCGCGTATCGATTCCATCGTCTCGGCGGAGTTGAGTAGCGCCTTCGACGGGATGCATCCCCAATTGAGACAAACGCCGCCCGGGTTGTCGCGCTCGACGACCGCGACCCGCATCTCCAGTTGGCTGGCGCGAATCGCAGCGACATAGCCGCCCGGCCCCGAGCCGATCACTACCAGGTCATATCGTGAATTAGCCAAGGATTACCCTTTCCGATTTCGCGCGCGATTCTGCCGTGCGCGCCGGCAGCCGTGTTAGCGACCGCGCCGATCAGACCAGCAGGCTGGCGGGATTCTCGAGGAAGCGCTTGACGTCCTGCAGGAAGCGTCCCGCAACCACGCCGTCGATCACACGATGGTCGCACGACACGGTGACCATCATGGTCTTCCCGATCTGGATCTGTCCGTTGCGCACCAGCGGGCGATCCTTGATCGCGCTGACGGCCAGAATCGCCGCCTGGCCCGGCACGATCACCGCCGAGAAATGCTCGATCCCGAGCATCCCCATGTTGGAAATCGTGAAGGTGCCGCCCGATAGCTCGTCGGCGGTGAAGCCGCCCTGCGCAGCCTTGCTGACCAGGCGATGAGCATGGCGCGCGATCTCGGGCAGCGACTTGCGTTCGCATTCGTGGACCACCGGCACGATCAGCCCGTCCTCGACCGCCACCGCGACGCCGATATTGATGTGCGGGTAGATCGAAATGCCGTCGTTCTCGAAGGCCGCATTCATCCGCGTGAAGCGTCCCAGCGCGAGCGCCGTGGCCTTGATGATGATGTCGTTGTAGGAGACGTCTTCGTCAAACAGCTCGGTTGCTTCCAGCGAGTTCTTGAATCGCACCGCCTCATCCATGTCGACTTCGACGGTGACGTAAAAATGCGGAATTTCCCGCTTCGAGGTCGCCATTCGATGTGCGATGGTCTTGCGCATCGAGGACAGTTCCTCGCGCGAGCCCGGCGCGCCTTCACGCGGCGAAATAAGGCGGCGAAAGCGGAACATCTGCTGCTCGCGCAGGAAATTGTCGATGTCGCGTTTGGTCACCCGGCCGTCCGGACCGGTGCCGCGCACCGCCGACAGATCGATACCGGCTTCCTCGGCGGCGCGGCGCGCGAGCGGAGACGCCTTCACCTTGGAGCCGTCGGCGGATTCGATCTGTCGCGTGGCCGGCATCGGCGTTTCCGGACGGGCGGTGCGCGCCGGCGGCATCGGAATTCCGGTCGGCGCCGCCGATGGATGTGCGCTCATCGCGGGATGGAACTGCGGCGGCGTCGCCAGGCCGTTGCCACGTTCGCCGTCGCGTGCCGGCTCGTGATGCTCGCGGGCGGTCGGAATCGCGGTCATCGGTTCTTCGGGCTCGCGGGCGGTCGGAATCGCAGTCATCGGTTCTTCGGGCTCGCGCGTGGTCGGGATGGCGGTAGCAGGTTCCTCGCGCTCCGCGGTGGCGGGCTGCTCCCCGGCCTTGCGGATGGTCGCGATCACGGAGCCGACCGGCGCGCTTTGTCCCTCGGGCAAACGGATTTCTTCGAGCACGCCTTCATCGAAGGACTCGAGCACCATGTCGGCCTTATCGGTCTCGACCTCGGCAATCGCTTCGCCGGTGCGGATGGAATCGCCAGGATGCTTGAGCCAATGAATGATCTTGCCTTCCTCCATCGTATCGGAAAGCTTCGGCATCGTGATTTCGTTGCTCATCGTGGAACCCTTTCCATGTTGTGGCGGAGCCTAAGCCGAAGGTTTCGCGCCGGTCCGCAAGCCAGCGGCGGCCGCGGGCGGCGCCCGGGTTGATAGAATCGCGACCTCAAGTTTATCGGGTGCGCTCCTAAACCAGGCGTTCAGCCACCTTGACGATATCGGCAGGGCTCGGCAGGGCCGCCCGCTCCAGGCGCGCATTGTACGGCATCGGAACATCCTTGGTCGCGACGCGTTCGATAGGTGCGTCGAGATGGTCGAAGGCGGCCTCGTAGAGCTGGGCCGCGATCTCGGCCCCGGCGCCGCCCGTGCGCCACCCTTCGTACACCATGATCGCCTTGCCGGTCTTCTTAACCGATTCGACGCAGGTGTTGAGATCGAGCGGATTGAGCGTGCGCAGATCAATTACCTCGGCGTCGATACCCTCGTTTTCGAGCGCTTCCGCCGCGCGCATCGAATCGTAGACGCACTTGGAATAGCTGATAATCGTGACGTCTTTGCCCGGACGTGTGATATTGGCGACGCCGAACGGCACCAGGTGCTCGCCCTCGGGCACCTCGCCCTTCATTCCGTAGAGCGACTCGTGCTCGAGAAAGATGACCGGATCGTCCTGCCGAATCGCGGTCTTAAGCAAGCCCTTTGCATCGGCCGCGGAGGCCGGGATGACAACGCGCAATCCGGGGCAGTGGATAAAATAGGCCTCGAGACTTTGGCTGTGTTGCGCACCGAGCTGATGGCCGCCGCCTTGCGGCGCGCGAATCACCACCGGCACCTTGGCCTGCGCGCCGAACATGTAATGGATCTTGGCGGCGTGATTGACGATTTGATCCATCGCCAACAGTCCGAAGTTGACGGTCATCAGTTCGACCACCGGCTTGAGCCCGCCCATCGCAGAGCCGATTCCGGCCCCTACGATCGAGAGCTCCGAGATCGGCGTATCACGCACGCGTTTCTCGCCGAAGGTGGCGAGCAGTCCATCGGTAACCTTGAAGGCGCCGCCGAAATAGCCGACCTCCTCGCCCATGATGAAGACGCGATCATCGCGGGTCATCTCCTCGGCGAGGGCCTGGTTCAACGCTTCACGATAAGAAATCTGAGCCATCAGCTCTGCCGCCCCTCTTCGACATAGACGTTGCGCGTCAACTCCGAGACCGGCGGCTCGGGGCTTTCATCGGCAAACCGGACCGCGTCATCGATGATCGCGTTGACGTCGCGTTCGATCGCTTCGAGGCGGCTCTCGGGCACCCGCCGCTCGCCGAGCAGACGGCGCCGCAGCGCTTTGATCGGATCGCGTTCCTGCCAGATACGTTCTTCGCGCTTGGAGCGATATTCGGCCGGATCGGACATCGAATGGCCGCGGTAGCGATAAGTGACTGCCTCGATCAGCGAAGGACCTTCGCCCTCGCGCGCGCGGGCCGCCGCTTCCATAGTCGCCTGGTAGACGGCCAGCACATCCATTCCGTCGACGCGCACGCCGGGCATCTTGTAGGGCTCGGCGAATTTATAGAGGTCCTGCTGGCAGATTGCATTCTGGACGAGCGTGCCCATGCCATAGAAATTGTTTTCACATATGAAGATGACGGGCAGCTTCCAGAGCGACGCCATGTTGAGCGATTCGTGGAAAGCGCCCTGCGGCAACGCGCCGTCGCCGAAGAAACAGCATACGACCTCGGGCTCCTCCTTGTAGGCGATCGAGAGCGCGAGCCCGACCGCGAGCGGCAAGCCGCCACCGACGATCGCATAGCCGCCCATGAAGCGCAGGTGCGGATCGAACAGATGCATCGAGCCGCCGCGACCGTGTGAAATCCCGGCTTCCTTGCCGAACAGCTCCGCCATCACCTTGCGCGGCGCGGTGCCCTTGGCGAGACAATGGCCATGCTCGCGGTAGGTCGAGACCACGTAGTCTTTGTCGTAGAGCGCGTAAATCGATCCGACCGCGACTGCTTCCTCGCCGGCATAGAGATGGCAGAAGCCGGTAATCTTGCCGCGCGCGTACATCTCCGCGGTGCGATCCTCGAAGCGCCGGATGAGCGTCATGCGCCGGTACAGTTCGAGCAGTTCGCTCTCACCCAGCGTGAGCAACGCCCGTTCAGCGGTCAATTTGTCACGTTCCAGCGCCATAATTAGGTTACTCCCACGCAATCGTGGTTATTCAAATTGATAGTCTAGCGCAAGCGATGGCCAAGGTTAAATGCGCCTTGCTCGCGCGCTACGGAGTTGCCTCGTATCCGGAAACGGCACTAGATGAGCCGTTGCTGCGCCGCCGCGAGCACCGGCGCGAAGGATCGTCGATGAATCGGCGACGGGCCGAGCCGCCGCAGCGCGTCGAAATGATCGACCGTGCAATAACCCTTATGACGGTCGAAGCCATAGCCCGGATACCGTTCGCCGTGATCGCACATGATTCGATCGCGCGTCACCTTGGCGACGATCGAAGCGGCGGCGATACAAAAGCTCTTGCGATCGCCGCCGACGATATGGGTCTGATCGAGCTCGAGCCGGGGGATGCGCTTGCCGTCGACCAGCACATGCTGTGGCTTGAAGGCGAGGGCGCAGAGCGCGCGTTCGCTTGCGAGCATCGTTGCCCAATAAATGTTCAGCCGGTCGATTTCTTCCGGCTCAGCCATCCCGATGCCTACTGCGCGGGCATGCGCGAAGATCGCGGGATAGAGCCGCTCGCGAGTCTCGGCAGGAATCTGCTTGGAATCGTGGACCCCCCGGATGAAGGTCTCGGGCGGGAAGATTACGGCCGCTGCAACCACCGGGCCAGCCATCGGCCCGACCCCGGCTTCATCCAATCCCGCAACGGCCTCGATGCCTATTCGCCACAGTCGGCGCTCGTATCGCAGGTCCGGCCGCTTGCTCATCCGCCCGCCTCCTCGTCCCTCAGGATGCTTATAATCGAAGATCACGCAGCTCAAATCAAATACCCGAGAGATATGAGTGAACAGCCTATGGCTGACCGCGGAAGCACAATTTTGCCCGCAATTTCTTGAGGTTTTTGTTCAACATTGACATACCCGCTGGGCTTCAATTGTGGAATTCTGCGCCAGCAGCAGCCGCATCGGAGGCCCATTTCGACCCATCACAGGCCAAGCGAACCGCATTCATCGAAAGCATGTCAAATTTGACGGCATAGCGATTGCTTAATGCTAAGACTAACCAAACTGGCAGCTAAGAGCCATTTTGATGGGAGAGTGGGGAGATGAATTACGACGAAAGCAGGGTCATGACCGTTAAGGAATTGTCCGGGTACCTCAAGGTGCATCCTTCAACCATATACCGCCAGCTCCGGCGTGGACGACTCCCGGCGTTCAAGGTCGGCAGTGACTGGCGCTTCAATGTCGAGTCCATCGACCGTTGGCGCCTCGGCCAGGACGGAATCGAGATACTCGGCCGCCCCGTAGCGTAAGGCTCGATTGCTGCCTCGGAGGGGGGGCGGCATGGTCCGGCTCATCGGGGCTCAGGGACTTCCGAGCGCCGGGCCGGAGTAGTTCAAAGCGAGCAGCCCGCGCAACGGATCGATACGGTCGATGCGCACGGAAATCTGTGCTTCGATCGGGAGCGGCGGCGCGCCATGGAGGGAACCGCGCAGGGCATAGTCGTTGAGCTCGGCGCTCTGGCCGTCCCGCAACAGAGTCGCGCCGAGCGTGCGCTCCATCGCCTCGCGTTCGAGGTAGCGCAATATCCAGTAGCGCTTGGCGCGCCGTTCGAGCTCTTTCGCTTCGGCCTCGGCATTTTCGATGTTGGCCAGAATCAAGAGCAACTCGTTCGCGTCATAAAGTTGTAAGCCGGTCTCGCCGAGCGCGGCGACAAGCTGGCGCTGCAGGACCAGGTCGGCATAGCGCCGCAGCGGCGAGCTCAGTTGCGCGTAGCACTCGAGTCCAATGCCGGCGTGGTATTCGGGATAAAGCGAGAGCCG
This sequence comes from Binataceae bacterium (SeqCode), assembly GCA_035504735.1. Taxonomy (GTDB): domain Bacteria; phylum Desulfobacterota; class Binatia; order Binatales; family Binataceae; genus JAJPIG01. Next base: position 6,074 of record DATJRJ010000169.1, on the reverse strand, counting down.
CGCGCGCTGCATCACGAGGTCACCGCTCTCATTTGGCTGCACGCGGTAGATGATCGGGAGGCGATGATCGGCGGCATAGCGGGCGGCGACGAAATTGCTCAGGACCATGAACTCGGCGACCAGGTTGCGGCTCGGCGAGGCGTTATCGACGATTTCGATGGCGATTTCGCCGCCATGGACCCGGACCTTTGCCTCGCGCCGATGGAGCATCATCGCGCCCGCGCGCCGGCGTCGATCGCGGAGCTTCAGCGCCGCTTCGTGCAGGCGCCGCACTGCAAGCAGGCTCGGATCGGAAGTACCATTGTGCGCCTGCGCGAGCATTCGGTCGGCACCGCGGTAGTCGAGCCGCGCCCCGATCCGCATTCGTCCCGGATAAATCGATTGCGACAGCAGCTCGCCGTCGGGTCCGATGCGGACGTCGGTGGTCAGCACCGGGCGCATCTCGCCGGCGATCAGGCTGGCGCGCTCGCACGAGATTTCCTCGGGCAGCATCCGCACGATCGTTTCCGGCAGGTAAACCGTGGCGGCTCGCGCGGCCGCCTCCTTGTCCATCACCCCGCCGCGCGGCACGAAATCCGCGGTCAGCGCGATATGGACACACACGCGCAGCACGCCGCCGTCCTCGACCGCACAACTCAGCGCATCATCGACTTCGAGTGTTTCTTCGTCGTCGATCGTGATCGCGAATAGATCGTCGCCGACCACCGAGCGTTCCGGCACTACCAGTTGGGCGGCCTCGCGCCGGACCGCTTCGCTAAATCCGCTCGGCAGGCCGCCGACCAGCGCGAAACGAGGCGTATCGAGAGTCACGCCGAGTCGCTCCAGGAGCTCGATCGCAATTTCGGCTGGACTCACGTCGGGCATCGCCTGCGTGAGCAGGGCGTCCAGCTCCTGGCGGCGCGTGAAAGGATTTTTCAAGTAGGCGATGAGCTGCTCGACCAGCTCGGCCTTTTCGGGCTCCGACGGCGGCGGGCTGCCGTCGAGAATCTCCTTTATAAGAGTGCGCGTGCGGCGCGCACCTTCGCTCTTGAGTCGCTCGCGGCTTTGCTGCACGCGCAAACGCTCGACCTGATCAGCGCTGCGCGCGATGAATTCCATGTGACGGCGCGTGAAGTAGAGCCGATCGTTCAGCAGGCTTTCGAGCACTACCGCGGCGGCCGCCGCCGAACGTTTGCCGAAGAACAGCTCGGCCAGCTCATTGGCGGTGAAGGTCCGGTTCTGCTCATGCACCACTTCCCACAGGAGATCGAGATCGAGCTCCGCGGCGAGCTGCGCGCGCTCGGCGCCGAGCTCAGCGAGCACCGCGGCGAGATTGGCGCTGTCGGCGTGGCGTTCGGGATGACGCAGCAGGACGAGATCGCGGGCCACCGCCTTCTCACGCCCGCTCGCATCGATCACGCCGAGCCGACCGTCGCTCTCGCGTACCACCAGCGCGGGACGCAGTTTTCCCTGGTCGAGATATTCGACAATCGCGCCCAGATATTTCGATGCACCGCTCATCAGGATTCCATTTTGACCGCGAGCCGAAACTAACACTATAGAGAAATCATGGCCGACGAAAAAATCGAGCTGATGCTGCCCCCGGAGCTGGCCGCGGATTTGGAACGCGTCGCAATCGCGCTCGGCATCTCCAGCCGCGCGGAAGCGGCGCAGATCGCAATCGGCGCGTGGGTCGCGCAGTATCGCGATCGGATTAACGTCGCCGACTCCGCGCAGAAATATTTTGTTAACGAAGCCCTGGACGAGCTAATCGCGAAACCGCGGAAATAAGATTTGCTGCACGCTTGGTTCTCGCGTCAACGCCAGGGCGTTTTGATTTCCTCGGTGTCGCCGGTCTCCTGATTTACCAGCACGACCTCGAGATCCGTATAGTTGCCCTTGGGGAAGAAGACATAGCCGCTCTCCGTGAAGCCGCGATAGAGCTTGCCATGCTTGAGCGATAGCGAATTGATCTGTTGATTCGCCTGGCTATGTGACTTCTGTATCCCGCCGGTTATGCCGGTGAAGGCTGCCTGAGCTCCGGCAATCGCGCCGCCCAGCAGCGCGCCCTGGCCGACCGCGCCGAAGGCCGAGCCGGCGGCAGCCCCGAGTCCGGCTCCGATTCCGGCGCCGACCCCGGTACTGACCGCGCCGCTCGCCAGCGCCGCTTTGAGCTCGCCCGCACCGCCCGCCTCGCGCGCCGCTTCGCCGCTCGGGATCGGCGCGATCCGCTCGCCTACATCGTTCAAAGCAAACACCTGGTCAGGCGCGACGAGCCGCGGGATGCTGGTGCCGTTGGCGATCGATACGTAAACCGGCGTAACCGGTCCGACCGGCGCTCCCGACTGCGCCGCCACGTTCACGGTCCCTGACTGCGGACTTGCCACCACGTGCGGGGTGGTGGGCAGCGGTGCCGGCGCAACCGCGCATCCTGAGATGCCGAGGCTGAGCAGACCCGCGAATACAAACCATCGACCGATTCTAAACCGTGCCTTAATCGATGAAGCGTTCACCGATACCACCTTTTCCCCCGCGTAATTCTATTAAGCCACAGCATGGTGACGCAAATTGACCATGACTCCCTTCGACCGCGATCGCGACAGCTCGGCGGCCATCGAGCGCGACTTTTCGATGTTAATCTCGCGCGGCCGGACCTCGGCAATCGGGCTGGTGGATGGCCGGCCGCGCCGATGCTTTCGCTTCACGCGCCCCGCGCCGGACTGATATCGTCCCGCCCATCGGGCTCACTGGACGATGGTCCGAATCCTCATCGGGAGCGATTGGATGGGCGCCAGGGAGATTGGAGCACGCGTTAAACGAACCGAAGACCTGGCGCTCGTCACCGGCCGGGGAAATTATGTCGGCGACCTCAAGATTGCCGGGTTGCTGCACGTCGCGTTCCTGAGAAGTCCTTATGCCCATGCCCTGATTCGTTCGATCGCCGCCAGCCGCGCCCGCGCCCTGCCCGGCGTACGGGCGGTGCTCACCTGGAGCGATCTTCCGGCCAGCGCGCGGGTCTCGATCCCGATGGGCTCGGTAATCCCGCAGGTGGTCAAGACCGGCTATGAATCGGAGGCCGATGTCACCCAGCCGCTGCTCGCGCGTGACGAGGTTTGCTACGTCGGCCAGACCGTAGCTGCGGTGGTGGCCGAGAATCGTTACCTGGCCGAGGACGCGGCCGAACTGATCGAGGTCGACTACGAGGAACTGCCTGCGGTCGGTGCCGGCCGCACGGCGCTCGAGCCCGGCACGCCGCGGGCGCATCTGAATGCCGCCGACAATGTGGCGTGTAAACTCGCGCTGACCAAGGGCGACGCTGACGCCGCGTTTCGCGCGGCGCCTCACGTCTTCCGCGTTTCGCTCCGGACCCATCGCGGCCACGCCAGCTCGATGGAGGGACGGGCGGCTGCGGCGACGGTCGATCCGATCGAGCGCCGGCTCACCGTCTGGTCGTCGTGCCAGGCGCCGCACAACAATCAGCGCGTGCTTGCGCAACTGCTCGATCGCAGCCTCGAAACGATTCGCGTGGTGGCGCCCGACGTGGGCGGCGGCTTCGGACCCAAGGCGCCATTCTATGCCGAAGAGGGTGTGGTCGCGGTGGCGGCTGAGATGCTGTCGACGCCGGTCCGATGGCTCGAGGATCGGCGCGAACATTTTCTTTCCACCACGCGCGAGGGCGATCAGTTCTGGGACGTTGAGATCGCCTTGGATGCCGGCGGCAAAATCCAGGGGGTGCGCGGCTCGATGCTGCACGATAACGGCGCCTACCTGCCGATCGGAATAATCGCGCCCCATACCGCGGCTGCCACGATGCACGGCCCCTACGTCATCCCGAATCTCAAGCTCGAGGTGAGGGTGGTCTTCTCCAACACCGTGCCGAACACCGTCGTGCGCGGCGCCGGAAGAATCCAGGGCGTGTTCGCAATGGAACGGATGATGGATCGGGCGGCGGATGGGATGGGTATCGATCGGGCCGAGCTGCGCCGGCGCAATTTTATCCAGCCCGATCAGATGCCGTACTCGCTCGGCCTTCCGTACCGCCATGGCGAGACCGTGACCTACGACAGCGGTGATTACCCGGCCTGCCAGGCGCAGGCGCTGCTGCTTTCCGGTTACGCCGGCTTCGCCGCGCGCCAGGCCGCGGCCCGCGCAGCCGGCCGCTACCTCGGCCTCGGTATCGCCAACTTTGTCGAGGGGACGGGACTGGGGCCGTTTGAAGCCGCGACGGTCCGCGTGCTGCCGACCGGGAAAATCGTGGTCTACAGCGGCTCGAGTCCGCAAGGGCAGGGTCACAAGACTACGCTCGCCCAGGTCTGCGCCGATCAACTGGGCGTCAAACTCGGCGATATCGCGGTTACCTGCGGCGATACGGGCGCGATCGCGATGGGCGTCGGTACCGTGTCGAGCCGCTCGGCAGCCAACGCGGGCTCGGCCGTGCAAATGGCGGCGGGCGAGGTGCGTCGCAAGCTGTTAAAGCTCGCAGCGCGCGACCTCGAAGCGCTCGAAGACGACCTCGAACTCTCTGACGGCCGAGTCCATCTCAAGGGCGTTCCCGACGCGGGCGTTAGTCTGCAAGAACTATTCGCGGATTCGCTGTCCGGCGCCCGACTGGGGGGATGGATGCCGCGCGGAATCAGTCCGGGTCTCGATGCGACGGCCAGCTTCGTGCCGAGCGCGTCGACTTTCTGTAACGGCACCCATGTGGTCGAGGTCGAGGTCGACATCTACACCGGGCTGGTGCGGATCGTGCGTTATATCGTGGCGCACGACTGCGGCAATATCATCAATCCGCTTATCGTCGAGGGGCAAATCCAGGGCGGCGTCGCACATGGAATCGGCAATGCGCTGTTCGAGCTGATGGCCTATGACGAGCAGGGACAGCCGCTGACCGCGAATTTCGCCGACTATACGCTTCCGACCGCGAGCGCGGTGCCGCCGGTCGAAATGGTCCATCTATGTTCGCCGACGCCGCTAAATCCGCTGGGCGTGAAAGGTGCGGGGGAGGGCGGCACGATTCCAGCGCCCGCCGCGATAATCGCCGCGGTCGAAAATGCATTGGCGCCGTTCGGCGTCCAGATCGACGAATTTCCTTTGACCCCGCTGCGCATCATCGAGCTTCTCCAGACTTCACAGCGCTGGGAAAGCGCTGTCGCCTGACTGGCGAGCCCGGCCGAAAACGGATAACAACTTTGGTCTCGAAAATCGTCTCGGGATCGAGAGGAATGCTGATGCTAAGGCGATGTGGTCTGCTTTTGTTTAGTGTCGTGCTCGCCGGATGCACCGAAGTAATCGCGAGCAACCCGACGCCAAGTCCGGCCGGTGCGAGCAGTCGCCCCAGCCAGGTGGTGGTCTATCCGTTTGCCGTCGATCCGGCGGACATCACGCTCAACCAGAGCTTCTTTCAGCGCGCCTATCAAGACCTGTCGGGCGAGCACCAGGGTGTGCAGCAAACCCGGATCGCGCACCGGACGGCCGAAAACGTCTGCCTGGGAATTATCAATGCGCTGCAACAGAAGGGCTGGAACGCAACTTGCCTGGAACGTGGGACGCCGGTGGCCGGCAACGACGTGCTGGTCGTGGACGGTGAGTTCACCGATATCAGCGAGGGCAACCGCCTACACCGCCTCGTTATCGGTTTCGGTGCGGGCGCGTCATCGCTCGATACCAGCGTCACGGTTTACTCGTGGACCAATACTCAGTATCGGAAGTTGCTCGATTTCACCACGCATGCGGGCAGCGGCAAGATGCCCGGTGCGGTGGTCATCGGGCCGGCGGGTGCAGCGGCCGGGGCCGGTACCGGCACGATGGTCGCAGCTAACGCCGCCATGGGTGGGGCGAAAATCTCCTCATCATCACTCGGAGTGCTGGCCGACAAGACCGTCAAAGCGGTCGTCGATCAATTAGCCGGCTACTTCGCGAAGCGCGGATGGGTAACGAATCCGTCCGGCGGGTCATCGGAGGCTCCGGCGTCATCTTAACTATCGTGTTGCGAGCCGAACCGCGCTTGCCGCTCCGGACCACAGATGATTTGGTGATGCAGCCGGGCCGTGCCACGCCGGGGTGGTGGAAGCGGTAGACACAGAGGACTTAAAATC
>DATJRJ010000168.1:0-29949 GCA_035504735.1 Binataceae bacterium (SeqCode) | reverse complement strand
GTGAGCGCGCCGATCCACGCGATGGTCGAGACCGCGTCCGAGCCGTAGGCCTCTGCGGTCCATACCGAATCAAAGCCCGCCCGCTCGGCCTCCAGCACCAGCTCGATTGGCAGCGCAACCTGCGCTCCCGAATAACCGACGACCAGGCCTAATCGCATCGCGAGACCTCCTGTCAGCCGATTCGCTCTATGATGGAGATGCAAAAAGCCCCGCGGATTTCCACGGGGCTTGGCGTTCGATCGATTGCCGGCGCCGGGGTTCAGCCCGCGGCGGCATTCTCGCTGGCGGCTACGGGTTGCGCGAGCTCGTTGACGCTCACCTGGCGGCGTCCACCACGGTAGGGCTCGTACTTCACGATGCCGTCGATGCGCGCGTAGATCGTGTAATCGCGTCCCATGCCGACATTGCGTCCCGGATGAATCCGCGTGCCCACCTGGCGCACCAGTATATTGCCCGCCTTCACCTTCTGGCCCGCATAAATCTTGATGCCGCGATGCTGGCCCGGGCTGTCGCGCCCGTTGCGCGTCGAGCCTTGCCCTTTCTTATGCGCCACGGCTGATCTCCTCTATCTTCAGAACCGTCAGTTCCTGGCGATGGCCATGCTTGCGGCGATAGTTCTTGCGCCGCTTCTTCTTGAACACGATTACCTTGGTGCCGCGCGGCTGCTGGACGATCTTGGCGGTAACCGCAGAGCCCGGCACCAACGGCGTGCCGATCGCCGGCGCTTCCGTATCGCCCAGCGCCAGCACGTCGGCCAGCTCGACGCGACTGCCGACATCACCCTCGAGTCGCTCGACCGTTATCTGGTCGCCGACCGCGACGCGGTATTGTTTGCCGCCTGTCTTGATGATTGCGAACATGATTCAAACCCGAACCAATCTAATTATTGGTCGGCGTCGCTCCTGTCAACGTGTCTAGCCGGCTTAGTCGAGGCCCAGGCGCTCGCGGCCCTCGGGTGAGATCATCTGCGGATTCCAGGGTGGCTCCCATACCAGCTCGACGTTCGCTTCCTTAACGCCCGGCAGCATCATCAGCTTTTCCCGCGCATCGAGCGCGATCGATGCGCCCATGCCGCAGCCCTGCGCCGTCAGCGTCATCTTCACGTCGATCCGGCTGGCACCTTCGGCCTCGGGATGAACTTCCATCCCATAGACCAGACCGAGGTCGACGATATTCACCGGAATCTCCGGGTCGTAGCAGGTCTTGAGCGCGTCCCATACCATCCCTTCGAGATCGCCAGCGCCCATCGGCGCCACCGCCTGCTCGGGCGACTTGCCAAGCGCATCGGCGTCCTGTCCGGAGATTCGGAACAACCCATTGTAGGCCGGGACCTGGACGGTAAAAGTCCCGCCGAGCGACTGCGTGATAAGAACCTCGCAGCCCTTTTCGAGTACCGTTTTATCTCCGGCCGGCACCTGCGTCGCTTCGCAGTCCCGGGTCAGTTCAACTCGTTCCATATTGTTCATCCTAGGCCGAAATTGTATCGCGACCCCGGGAGCGAAAACCAGCGCGCTCAGAGATGATCCGCGGGAATCGATCTGATCGCGTTGCGCGTGTATCATCCGCTCTGATAAAGCGAACAGAACACGAAGGTGTGATGGGTGGAGGTGGCGGCGTTATGATGCTCCTGGACAGCTCGCGTCCGGGCGCGACCACGCGCGAGCGAATCTATTCTTTCCTGGCGGCGCGTCCCGCTGGGGCGCGCGCCGACGAAATCCTGGCGTTGTTGTTTCGCGGTACCGGCTCCGATCCGGAGCTTGGCCCGCGTATCCTCGGGCGCCTGCTCGGCGACGATCCCCATTTCTGTTTCGAGGCTGCAAGCGGCCTCTGGTCGCTTAGTCGCAATGATGGGCTCAAGGTTCCGCTCGAGGCCGCCAACTTCGTGGTGGTCGATCTCGAGACCGTCGGCGGTCGTCCCGGACCCGGCACGATCGTCGAGATCGGCGCCTACCGGATGACCGGTCCGCGCGTGCTCGACCGCTTCCAGAGCCTGGTCCGCCCGCGCACGCCGATTCCGCCGTTCATCACACGGCTCACCTCGATCACCAACGCGATGGTGGCCGAAGCGCCGCCGATCGAGAGCGTGATGCCGGCCTTTCGCGAGTTTCTGGGCGACGCGGTGATGGTCGCGCATAACGCGCCCTTTGATTTCGCCTTTCTTGATTTCGAATTCCGCCGCATGTTCGGTCTGGGCCTGCTCAATCCGGTCCTGTGCACGCTCAAGCTCTCGCGCCGGATGCTCCCATCGCTGAAGCGCCGACGCCTCGACGCGCTGGCCGAGCATTTCGGGCTTTCGACCGAGGGACGTCATCGCGGTCTGGGCGATGCGCGGATGGCTGCCGAGGTGCTCGCGATTTTCCTCGAGATGTCGGCGCGGATGGGCATCACGCGTCTCGATCGCCTGCTCGATCTCCACGGCCGTACACCCGCCGGCCGCCGGCTCGAACGCCACGTGCCGCCCGAAGTGATCGCGGCGCTGCCGAAATCGCCCGGCGTCTACCTGATGCGCAATGAGCGTGGCGAGTTGCTCTACGTCGGTAAGGCGCGCCGCCTGCGCGATCGGGTCGCGTCATACTTCAACGGCGGGATGGGCACCAAGGCCAAGGTTGCCGAGCTGGTCAGCCATGTCCACGCGATCGAAACCCGTCCGGCGCGCTCGACGCTCGAGGCCGCGCTCCTCGAGGCCGAGCTTATCCGCGAACTCAAGCCGCCGTACAACCGGATGCTCAAGAATGGGCCCAACACAAATTTCCTGAAGATCGATCTCTCCGACCAGTTTCCTAAAATCACCGGGACCACGAAGATGACCGTGCGGCGCGGCGTGATGCATCTCGGACCGTTTGTCGGCCGCGGCAATCTCGATCGCTCCATTCGGGTGCTCGCAAAGCTGCTCGGCCTCAGGACCTGCGGCGGCAAGCTCGCGCCCGATCCCGACTTCGCGCCCTGTGTCTACGGTCAGATGGGGCGCTGCGCGATGCCGTGCAATCTAACTGTCGACGACGACGATTACGCCGCGCGCGTGCGCAAGGCGCTGGAGTTCCTGCGCGGCCGGAGCGGTCCGCTGCTCGGCAAGCTGGCGGGCGAGCGCGATCGCGCGGCCGCCGGGATGCGCTTCGAGGAAGCCCATCGGCATCATCGTGATCTCGAAGCGCTTGCGACGCTGGCGGCGCGGGTCGCGCGGCTCTCACAGGTGGTGACCGAGAACAACCTGATCATCGTGACCGGGGAGGGCGATCGCGCGATCTACGTCGTGCTGAGCGGCCGGCTGGCACTGACGCGCCATTTTGGTGCGCCTGAGGTTGCGACCGAAGTGACCCGCTTCGTGGCCGACAATTACGAGCGCTTCCGCGCGCGTCCGATCGCGCGCGATGAGATTGAGCCGATGACTATCGTGGCGCGATGGCTTCGGGAGCGCGAGCCCAGCGAAGGCCGCCTGATCTATCTGAACGGCCCGTCGATCTCGCCCGACGTGCTGATACGGCTCGCCCCGACGGCAGCCGTGCCGATCGCGGTTTCAAGTTCCGCATGAAAAGAAAATTGCTCCGCGTAGATCCCTCGACTGCGTCGCGATGCTCGCGCTCGGCTGGGAAGGCAAACGATGGAGGACGCTCGCAGCGTCGAGAGCGCGTTGCGAGTTTTCGCCGCTTTGCGAGCTAGCCTAGCTTCTGAGCTTCCAGCACGATCAGCGAGCGGGCCGTGACGGCGACTGTGGTGGCCTCCAAATGTGGGGCCGAAGTGAAATCCTGGACATCGCCGGGTGCCGCTGCGGCCGTGTCGATCACGACTCGCCATCCGGCGCCGGCCGCTGAGGGCGGCAGGCGAAAACCTGCCACGTCGCGCTCCGCATTGAACATCATCGCCAGGATACTGTCCGCCGCGCCATCGGCGCTGACGACACATCCCAGCCGGTTCTCGGGCGCGCTCCAATTCGGCGAAGCGCCGGACGGATTGAACCAGATGACCTCGTCGGATGTGTAGAAGCGCTCGGCGCAGAGCACCGGATGGTTGGTGCGAAACGCAATGATTCGGCGTGTGAACTCATAGAACTCGCGATTGCGTTCGAGCAACTGCCAGTCGTACCACGAGATCTCGTTGTCCTGGCAATAGGCGTTGTTATTGCCGCGCTGCGTCCGCAGGAACTCGTCGCCGCCAAGAATCATCGGGACCCCCCGCGAGAGCATCAGGGTCGCCATCAGGTTCTTGGCCTGCCGAAGGCGCGTCCGGTTGATTTCGGGATCCTGGGTGGGACCCTCGACGCCGTAGTTGTAGCTATAGTCGTCGCCGGCGCCATCCTGATTATCTTCGCCGTTGGCGTCGTTGTGTTTGTGCGAGTAGCTGACCAGGTCGTTGAGCGTCATGCCGTCGTGGCAGGTGACGAAATTGATGCTGTTGAGAGGCTGCTTGCCGTACCGCTGATAGATGTCCGCGCTGCCGCACAGGCGACTCGCGAACGCCCCTGCCATCCCGGGATCGCCGCGCCAGAACCGGCGCACGTCATCGCGAAAGCGTCCGTTCCATTCCGACCAACGATGGTCGGAGAAACTGCCGAGCTGGTAGGCGCCGCCCGCATCCCAGGCCTCGGCGATGAGCTTGACGGAACTCAGGATCGGGTCTTCGGCAATCGCTTCGAGCAGCGGCGGATTGCTGGCCAGGTGGCCGTTGCGGTCGCGGCCCAGGATGGAAGCGAGGTCAAAGCGGAAACCGTCGACGCCTCTCGAGATCGTCCACTGGCGCAGGCAATCCAGAATCAGCTCACGGACCACCGGATGGTTGCAGTTGAGAGTGTTGCCGGTGCCCGCGTAGTTGAGATAGTGGCGCAGGTCTTCTTCGAGGAGGTAGTAGATCGGGTTGTCGAGTCCGCGAAAAGAGAGCGTCGGGCCACCCTCATCCCCCTCTGCGGTATGATTGAACACCACATCGAGAATCACCTCGATACCGGCGCGATGCGCCTCTACGACCATGTTATGAAATTCTTCGAGATGGCCGGGCGCGGGCGTTTTTGCATAGCACGACGCCGGGGCGAGGAAAGCCACCGGATTGTAGCCCCAGTAATTTGACAAACGGGCGCCGGTCAGCGGATTGATGCGCGAATGCTCGTTCGGATTGAACTCCTGCACCGGCAATAGCTCGATCGTGGTTATGCCGAGTTTCTGCAGGTACGGAAGTTTCTCAATCAACCCAAGATAGGTGCCCGGACTGGCTACCGTTGAGGAAGGATCCATCGTCAGCCCGCGCACATGAGTCTCATAAATGATCGTGCGCGACCACGCCTCGACGAGTGTGGCGGGCGCTGACGAAAAAAATTGGTCAGGTACCACGATGCCGTGGGCCGCGAAGGGTGAGTTGTCCCGCTCGGCAAGGTTCTGGGGTAGCGCCGGGTCATAGCTGTGCGCGTGGCTGAAATCCCAGGATAGCGGGATGCGCAACGCGCGGGCATACGGATCGATCAGAATTCGCTCGCGGTTGAAGCGCAAGCCTTCTTCCGGACGATAGGGCCCGTCGACCCGATAGGCATAACAATCACCCGGCGCCAGCCCGCGCACCCAGATGTGCCAGATGTCGCCGGTGCGATGCTCATCCGGTTTGAGCTCGATGGCTACCGGTTCGGCACCCGTCGCCGCCCGGTAGAGTAATAACTCGACCGCGCTGGCGTGGCGGCTGAACAGCGCAAAGTTGACGCCGCCCGCGATCGGCCAGGCGCCGAGCGGCAGCGGCCGGCCGCGCTGAGTATCGAATTTCCACTCGCCGGCGCCGCTTCCCGGGCCGGCTTGCTCGGCGGCTTTCATGACGATTTCCGAAGAGCACCCACCAGGCGGTCCGCAACACGTGCCATGTAAAGCTCCTCATCGACCGGGATCACGAAAACTTCCAATCGCGAACCGCCGGCGCTGATCAATCCTTCCCGGCCGTGCGTCTGCGCGTTGCGCTCCGGGTCCAGCTCGACTCCAAGCGGTTTCAGCTCGGCGCAGATCTCGGCGCGAACACTCGCCGAATGTTCGCCAATTCCGCCGCCGAAGACCAGGGCGTCGGCATCGCCCAGCGCCGCTAGATAGGCACCGATATATTTTCGCACCCGATAACAGAACATCCGTAGCGCGAGCGCCGCATCGCGATTGCCCGACTTGGCCGCGGCCTCGACTGTGCGTAAATCGCCCGACACCCCGGAGACGCCGAGCAGGCCGGATTCATGATTGAGGATTTCCTCGACCTTCGAGGCGCTCACGCCTGCATGCTCGATCAGGAAAGTCGCGATCGCGGGGTCCAGGTCACCACTGCGGGTCGCCATCATCAGGCCTTCGAGCGGAGTGAGACCCATCGAGGTGTCGACCGAACGGCCCGCGCGGATTGCGCACACCGAGCAGCCCGCGCCGAGCTGCAGCGTAATCAGATTCACCGCGGCCGGCGCCGCGCTTTTGAGCGCCGCATACCGCTCCATCATCCAGGCGTGTGCGATGCCGTGGAAGCCGTAGCGGCGCAACTGATAGCGCCCGGCGAGGGTGCGCGGGAGTGCATACTCGCGCGCCTGATCCGGCATCGTTTGATGGAAGAATGTATCTGCGACGATCACGGAGGGCGGCTCTGGAAGCCTCCGGCCGACCGCACGCAAAGTCGCCACGCTGAGCGGGTTGTGCAGCGGCGCGAAAATCGAGGCCGCCTCGAGAGCACCGATGACCTTCGCATCGGCGATCACCGGGGTGGTGAGATCGGGTCCGCCGTGAACAATCCGGTGAACGATCGCGCCGGCTTTGAGCGGCGCATCTGCGGTGATGGTTTCAAGCCACGTAATCGCTTCGAGCGCCGCCGCCGGATGGTCCTTGGCGGTGCCGGATTGTTCGTGGCGCACGCCGCCCCCATCAATAAACTCGCTACGTCCGCCGTGGCCGATTTCCTCGAAGGTGCCGCGGCCCAGGGTCCGGCCGCGCCTGCCGGAGGGATCAAGATCGATCAGATCGAACTTGAGCGATGAGCTGCCGCAGTTGAAAACCAGCACCTGCATTGCGATTTACCGATCTGCAGACGTGGCCGAGTGGATTTGTATCCGGCCATCGACTACTATCGCGCCGGCTCCAGGAGCCAGAACCTTCACCGGATTGAGATCAAGTTCGCTGATCTCGGGTACCACTTCGACCAGCGCCGAGACCCGCATGATTACTTCGATCAGCGACGCCCGATCCGCCGGCGGCATCCCGCGATAGCCATCCAACAGCCGAGCGGAGCGCAGACTTTTGAGCATCTCATCCGCATCGACATCCGTCACCGGATGCAGCCGCAACGCCACGTCGCGGTTCAACTCGACCATCACGTCCCCCAATCCGCACGCCAGCAGCGGACCGAAGGTAGGATCGCTGGTCACGCTGACCAGCGCTTCGAGGCCGCCTTGAACCTCGCGCTGCAGCAGGATGGCCCCCAGCGGTTTCCCCAACTCCGTCATCCGATGCTCCAGCCGCGCTGCAGCAAACGCTACTTCATCAGCCGACTTGAGTCCCATCATCACGCCGCCGAAATCGCTCTTATGGACCACGCCCGGCGCGATCACCTTGGCGACCAGCGGGTAACCGAGCGTCGCAGCGATCGCGGGCGCTTCGGCAACCGTGGTGCGGGCGGAGGCCGTTACCTCGATGCCGGCGATCTTGAGCAGCGCGGACAGTTCTCCATCGTCGAGCCAAGCCGGCGAATCGCCGCAGCGCGCGAGCACGCCGTCGATGATCGTGCGCAGCCGGACGCGGGTCAGCCGGTCGAAGATCAATGGCTCGCCGCGCGGGCGATCGCGCCATCGTCGGTAACGCACGGCCGCGGCCAGCGCGAGCGCCGCATTTTCGGGGAAATGATAATAGGGCAGATAGCCGCGAGCGCCGGTGAAAAGCTCAGCCGGCGGCTTGGTCTCGGAGAGGAATACCGTCAGCACCGGCTTATCCGCGGGCACGCCGGCGGCGCCGCGCGCGATTCCCGCCGCGATATCCTGCGGCCGCGTAACCATCGGCGGCACATAGATCGCGACGATCGAATCGAGCGATGGGTCCTTACCGATCGCGGCCAGCGCGCGCTCGTAATCGGCCGCTGCGGCCAAATCGGTAAGGTCAAGCGGGTTGGAGATTGCGGCGCTCTCCGGCAGGAATGATCGCAGTTCATCGAGTGTCGCGGGCGCGAGCGCCGGCAGGCTCAAACCGCTCGCCTCGCAGGCGTCGGCATACAGCACGCCGGGGCCGTTGGCATTGGTAACCACGCCGACTCGCGGCCCGGCGGGTACCGGCTGAGTCGCCAGCATCGCGGCGACGTCGAACAGCTCTTCGAGCGTGTTGGTGCGGATTACCCCGGCCTGCTCGAACAACGCTTCGACCGCGACATCGAGACTTGCCAGCGCCGGCGATTCACCCGCGGTGGCGCGGGTCGTGGACGCGGAGCGGCCGGACTTGACCGCGATGATGGGCTTGCGCCGTGCCAGTTGCGGTGCCAGCCACGCGAACTTGCGCGGATTGCCGACGCTTTCGAGATAGAGCGCCACCACCGTGGTGTGCGGATCCTCCGACCAATACGCCAGCAGATCGTTACTCGAGACGTCGCCGCGATGCCCCGCCGATATAAAGCTCGACAGCCCGAGACCGCGGCCGCACGCATGCTCGAGCACAGCAATCCCGAGCGCTCCGCTTTGCGAGAAGAAGCCCAGCCCGCCGCGCAGTGGCGCGACCGGTGCCAGCGTCGCGTTGAGGTTGAGGTCGCGATTAAGCAGGCCCATGCAGCTCGGCCCGACCATCCGCATTCCGAGCCTGCGCACCAGCTCGAACAAGCGGCGCTCGCTGATCGCGCCATTGCGGGGTTGCTCGGCGAACCCGGTCGTGATCACCACCACGCCGAAAACTCCGGCGCGCGCGCATTTCACGATCTCGTCCGCGACTATCGGAGCCGGCACCGCGATTACTGCGAGATCGACCGGCTCGCCGACCCGCTCGACGCTGGGCGAGGCGGCGAGTCCCAGAATCTCGCCGGCGGACGGGTTTACCGGGTAGATGGCACCGGTGAAGCCGCCGTTGATCAGGTTGCGGACGATCACAGCGCCGATCTTGGCGGGATTGCGCGATGCTCCGATGACCGCCACCGAACGCGGCGTGAGCAGCCGCTGGATACTGCGCGCCGCCGCGATTCGCTCGCGCGCCTGGCTCACGCCAAGATGCTCCTCGGTTTCTTCGGTCGGGAAGCTCAGATGGACGGTGCCAGGCTCGGCCGATCGTTTGACCCGAAAGCCGCTGCGCGCGAACATTTCGAGCATCTGCTGATTGTCGCCCATCACCTCGGCGCTGAACTCGATTACCCCGCCGGCGCGCGCGACGCGTCCGAGATGCTCCAGCAGCAGCGTTCCGACGCCGCGCCCCTGGTATTCGTCCAAGACCGCGAAGGCGACTTCGGCCTGTGTGCTGCCGGGGCTTCGTACATAACGGCCGACGCCGATAAAGCGTTCTTCTTCGCCCTCGCCGAGCGAGGCCGCCAAAGCGACGTGATCGATGAAATCGAGCTCGGTGAAACGGACCAGGTCGGCGGGCGTCAGCGCCCGCTTCAAACCGAAGAAGCGTTGGTAAACCGAGCGCGGGCTGAGGCTCTCGAAGTGGCGCATCAGGCGGCTCTTGTCGTCGGGGCGCAGCGCGCGAATCCGGATCGAGCTGCCGTCGCGCAGGATTTCGCTTTCGGAATAACGCGCCGGGTCGATTGTCATAGTCGTTCCCGTGAGCGTCACTAGAGCCGATTCAGCAACTGGCGCAGGCTTTTGCGCTGATCGTTTCGAGTCGGCGTGGCCGGCGCCGACAGCGTCGTGAGCGCCCGTATCACTGCGGCGACGGCCTGCTCGAAATCCGCCGAGGTGTCGACGGTCAGCCGCGACTCCTCGGGGATTTCATTCGGAGCCTCGAAATCCTTGACCTGGCGGGCATAAATCGCACCGTTTGCGTCGGAGATTTCACCGGCACGGTGCTCACGCTCCGCAATCCGAGTTAGAGCGATCTCCGCCGGTGCACGACATTCGATGAAGAGCACCCCGACGGCGGCGCGCGCCGCGATATCGATCGCGAGGCGGCGTTCATCGGCGTGGCGGAAAGTCGCATCTAGGATCACACCGCGAGATTTGCGCAGACGTGACTCCGCCTCCGCCAATAACGTGAGATAGGTGCGCCGGGTGAAATTCTCGCCATAGATTCCGCTGCCGTACTCGGCACCGGCCCGGCTGGTCGGAGCAATTCCAGCGAGTTGTTTACGAATGACATCGGAGCTGATGAGATCGAAGCCCAGGCGGCGCGACAACGCACGCGCCAGCGTCGATTTGCCGGTGCCGGCGAGGCCGAAGACCACCACCATCGCGGGCTCGATAGGGTCCAGATAGCGGCGCGCCAGCGACAGATAATCGCGTGCCGAGTCCCGCGCGCGAATCCGCTCGGGCTCGGGGACCTCGGCCGCCACACTTTTCAAAGCATCGACCTTGGCCCGCACCACCGCGCGGTGGCACTGATAAAACGGGATCAGGGTCGCGAGGTCACGATCGCCGGAGGCGCTGGCGTAAGCCTCGACCAGCTCGGCGGCCAAGCCGTGCGCAGCGAGACGATCGAGATCCATCGCCAGGAATGCGACCTCCGAGGCTACGTCGCCATAGCGCAGACGCTCGCTGAACTCGACGCAATCGAAGATCTGCGGCTGGGTGTCCATGCAGATATGCTCGCAGCGCAGGTCGCCGTGTCCCTCGCGCACGCGCCCGCCGCGCGCGCGCTGGTTCAGAAGCTCCCAGTGGGTTTCGATAAAGCGGCGGTTGTATTTATCGATCGCATCGAGATCGGCTGGGTCGAAAATCTTGCCGGTGAACTGCGCGGCCCCAGCGAGGTTGCCGCAGATCAACTTGTGGACGGCGGCCGCGGAGCCGTACATCCAGGCGTTGGCGGCGGCGGCGCGAAAGTGAAATTCGTTGATCCGCTGGGCGATAGTCCGCAGATCCTGCGGCAGCGCCTCGTGGCGCTGGACCATCTGATCGAGCATCCGCTCGTGCGGCAGCCGGCGCATATGCACCGCGTATTCGACTGCGTCCCCCGCATCGGCTTCCGAACTCGCGAGCAACTCGAAGCCGGCGGGCGTCCGCCGGATCGGCAGGATGCCAAGATAAACCGTCGACGCGAGGCGGCGATTGAGCCGCACCTCTTCGTGACAGAGCAGGCGGCGGCGCTGGAGCGTCGTGCAATCGATAAAGGGAAAGCGGACCGCCTTCTTGACCTTGTAAACATAGCTGTCGGTCAAAAAAACATACGAGATATGAGTCTGGATGAACTCGACGCGCTCCGGACGCTCCGGATAGAACTCCGGTCGCGCCATCGCCGCTACCAATGGCGGCAGGTTGCCGCGTGCGTCTGCAGATTCGATGGAATTCGAGCCGGCCACCATCCCCGCCTCCAAGTCGCTCGGCCCGACGGTATGCTCGGACTGCTCCCGGCGGCTGATTCAGCGCCGAGCTAGTTCGTGGGCACAGCCGTTCATTTACCTTCCTGTTCCTTGAGGAAGGCGCCGAGCAGGTCCGTAGTCGAGATTATACCGACCAGCGTTCCGTCTTCGACCACCGGCAAGGCGCCGATCTTTCGCTCGTGGAGAAGCCGGGCGGCCTCTTCGATCGATGCGGCCGGGCTCACCGTCAGGACTTCCGTGCTCATCGCGCTCTTGACCTCGACGTGAGGAAGATTCCCGCGGTGGCGCCGCAGGTCGCGCTCGGTGACGATCCCGATCAGCTTGCCGTCTTTGACCACCGGGATGGATCGGTGCCCGCCTTCTTGCATGATGGTCTCGACGCTTGAGAGCTTTTCATCGGCCCTAACGGTAGTCGGATTGGCGGTCATCCAGCCACTAACCCGGTGCCGATCGGCTGCGGTGGTATTACGTATCGTGAGCACCGGGCAGAGCGCCTCGCGCATCACAATTTCGGCGACGCTGCCGAGCACGATGCGTGAGAATCCCTTGCGCCCGTGCGTCGCCATCACGATCAAGTCGGCGCCAATCCGCCGCTGGGTCCCAAGAATCGAGGCCGGTGGTTCGCCCGTATAGACCAATAACTCGTGTTTGACACCGGATAGGATCTTGTCCCCGGTTTCCTTGAGCTTTTCACGCGCGACCTGCTCCTGCTCTTTGTACAAATCGACATAGATCGGAGTGCCGGTCGGCGGGATGATCATCGGCACCACGTGCATCACGTAGACGACGCCATCGGCATAGCGCGCCAGATTCGCCGCGACGTCGAGCGCGGCGAGCGAATTGTCGTCGAAATCCAGCGGGCAGAGAATCTTCTTGAACGGAAAAGCCATGGTTGGCCTCAAATCGTTGGCGACCGGTTACAGAAAAAAGCGCGACCCCCTCGCTACCCGGAAATTCTATCAGCAAAGCGGTCGCGGCGCATTGTGCCCTTGGCAACAGCAGCAGTCTAAATTGTTCCACCCGCATACCTGCTCGCGCACCGCGCCTTCCGGATTCGTGCTATACAGGTGATACGGCGCGCGGATGACGCCGGGGTTCTTTCATGTCGAAAGTGTTCGAAAAGATTCTGTGCCCGGTGGGATTCGATCAAAACTCCGTCGCAGCGGTAGAGTTCGCCTGCGAACTAGCCGAACCCAACCTAAGCAGGCTCTATCTGCTTCACGTAGTTTCAGCTCCAAGAATCGAGCGGACTTTACTCAAACCGAATCCGATCATCAGCGAAGGCGTCGCCACGCGCGAACTCGAAAAGCTCGCCCAACAGCACGTCTCGGACGATATCCGCCATCAAATCGTAGTGCGCACCGGTGATCCGGCGGGGTCGATCGTTTTGGTCGCCGAAGAGCTCGGGGTCGACCTTATCGTGATGCCCACGCATGGGGAGCATGGATTCGCCCGCATGATTACGGGCAGTGTCGCCGAGCGCGTGGTCCGCGAAGCCAGGCGCCACGTTCTGACCTTCCGAGGGAGTAGCGCGCCCTAAGGGGGTTGACCCATCGCGCCAAGCTCAGAACCTGCGGCCCCCACAAACGATCTCAATGCTGCTGGATTGATTCGATATAGCGCACCAGCGCATCGATCCGTGCCTTGACCTTGGCGTCGCTTTCCGGCGTGAAGCCTTTTCCCTGCTCCTGCATAGTGACGCCCCAAAATGGCATGTCTAATCGCCGGTGGGACGGAATTCCCTTGCGTCCGTCGATCGCATCCTCGGTTGCCTGAAAGGGAAAGACGCCGCCCTTGCGCTTCGCGAGCACCGTGAGATCGGGCGGCGCAATGCCGGGCACAACATAGAGGTCAGGCCCATGTCCCTTGCCATCGGTTCCATGACAGCCGGCACAATTCTTCAGGTAATCCTGCCTGGCCGAGACCTCGGCAAATGCCACGTTGGCCACGAGCACGAGCGCGATTGATACGGTCGGGAGAGCGACGAGCTTCGCGATTCTTCCACTGAACTGAAACAGGCTCGTTACCTCCTCCGCCTGATTGGCGGGTCAAATAGCACGTACATCATCGGGCAGAATAGCGCCTCCGACGATGGGCGGCTGATCGATCCGGACTCAGAATCGCAAAATAAAGCGAATATTGCCGAAGCGGACCTCACTGCCGTTAGCGACGACTGTCGAGCCCTGAACCGGCTGATTATTGACGAAGCTGCCGTTGGTCGATCCGAGGTCGGTCAATTCGTAGGCGCCGTTGCGTCGCATCAGCCGCGCGTGCGCGCGGGAGACACTGGCATGCGGGATGACGACGTCATTGTCTTCGCCACGGCCCACCGAGACCTCGTCTTTCAAGAGGCTAAAGTCGGCCGGAATCGGGTCGACCGGATCGATCGCGGTGAGGCGCGCCCCGCCGGCCGCATTGGACATCGCGGTGGGTGAGGGCGGCCTGACGGGTCCCGGCGGAGGCGATGCGGCCGGACGCGGCGGCACGCGGCCGGCGCCGCCGATCGAAACCTTTGGTATCGGGGCCTGCGCCTGGGCCTCAACGATCGCTTTAAGTTCCTCGGTCGAGACGCCGAAGTGCATCCGCGAGAGCCCGAAGAGCCCCAGCAGCGCGATCAGCGGCACCGCCAGGTTCCACCAGTTGAACGACAATTGCGCAAGGCCCGTCCCTCCGGCGTTGGCGCTGGCTCCGCCGCCTTCTTCCGGCACATTGATCGCCGCGCCGCCGACGCCGCGCACCTGGTAGGAGGTATCGGCGGTTGCGGACTGGCCGTCGAAATTGATCTTCAACTCGACGCTGCGATTGGTGCCGTCCTCGATCGGCCGCGGCGTCAGATAAGTGAGCGAATACTCGGTTGCGATGGAATGGCCGAGCTCACGGACCAGTTCCGAGAAATGTCCCTCCTCGGTCACGATATTGTACGAGCGGCCGTGAGTGGCACGCACGATTTCGGCGTACTCGGGAGCGATAAACGGCGGCGGGACTACCGCATAGAGAGTGATACCGTTCTTCTGGAGCAGCGTGGCCACGCTCGCCCCGGTTTGCTCGGTAACGTCCGCGCCGGGGGTCGTGTGTCTGAGATAGGCTTCATCGCCCTCGCGGTCCGGACCATCGCCTTTTACATGGCAGGGCGCATCGGTGATCAGAATCAGGATCACTTGCGCGTCGGGCCGAAATGGCAACGATGCCGCATACGCGAGCCCATCGAGCTGGTCCTCCGGGATATCACCGCCGCCGCCCGCGTGGAGCGAGCCGACCCAGGAAATGAACTCGTTAACGTTAGAGGTCAGCGTGTTGCGGTACGCGCAATTGCAGTCGGCATACTGCGAGACGACGTAGTCCTCGAAGGTGACGAGACCCAGCCGATAGTCACGGTTATTGGCCTGCAGATCGCGCGCGAACGAGATCATGTTCTGTTTGACCGCGTCGATGTAGGGCTGCATCGACTCGGTCACGTCCATCACGAACACGATATCGACCGGACGTCCTTGTCCGGCGCCGCGGAAATCGATGATCTTGGCCGGTTTGCCGTCCTCGAAGACCTGGACGTTGTCCGGGCGCAGATTGCCGACCGGTTGACCATTGGAGTCGGTGAGCCCGAAGTCGAGTTGGACCCCGCCGTCGGTATCGAAATGCTGTAGGCCGGGATTACCGACCGAAAGTTTGAGCGTCGTCGCGCCGGCCTTGGCAGCCATTGCCGCAATCAGCATCAGCGCACTGAGCGCGATTGAAAAGCCTGGCCGTCTCATCATCGTCGTTAGAATTTTCCGGGGCGGAGGGTGGCGACGTCAAGCACCCGCCCGCAGATCATCGCCCGTATGTTGCTTGCCTTCACGGTCCGGTTAGGTTATCCCAATCGCTGACCTAAATCTGCCGCTATAGGATTCGAGTGAAAGTTCGATCAGTTTTCCCTGCTGTATTAGCGCTTGCGGTTCCGCTGCTGATGATCATTTCGCTCCTGCTGCCGCTGGCCTGCGGTTCGAGCAGCAGCAGCTCATCGTCGACTCCCCAGCCGACCGAGGGCAACGTCGAGATCGGGCTTGTCGATGCGCCGTCAGCCGGATATCAGAATATCCTCATGAACCTGATTTCGGTCCGGCTCAACCCGGCCCGCAATGCAAACGATGGGACCACCGGATGGGTGGGAATTCCGGTACCGAGCGGAGTGGGCGGAGGGGTAGGCCCATTGGTCTACATCGATCTGACCGGCGGGGGAGCCTTTTTCAACATCTCTAATCCGAATACCAATCCCGGCACCAGCGAGCTCCAGATCGATCTGAACAATCTGCAGGACAATGTCCAACTGTTCAACACCGCCAGAGTTCCGGCGCAGACCTACCACACGCTACAACTAAAAATAGATCCGAACATCCCCGGAAATATCGTGCCGAACTGTTCCAATGTTTTCCCTCCCGGGACCGAGGGATGCATCAGCTACCCGATTGCGATCGTCAGCCCGGCCGCGCTGGCTACCACCACCGCCATCCCGGTCGGCAAGAACGTCCTCACCACGCTGGTAGTCGAAATCAACCCCGGCATTCCGGTGGCGCCCAGCACCAACGGGGGCAAATACCAGCTCTCGCCGATTATCTCCCTGATTCCGAACGCCGGCTCTCCTCCAGGTGTCAATCCGAAGATGGCGCTGGTCCAGGGGAACGTCAGGGGGATACCGTCCGGCATCTCCGAGTCAGTCACGGCTGAAGACACCGGAACGGGCAATGTAATCGCCTCGGCCAAAGTGTCAGGCGGGGCATACGGCATGCAATTGCCGGTTTCGAGCGACGGCACCAGCTACGATTTCTTCGCGTCTGGCAACGGTTCGAGTTACGACGTGACCTCAGACGTTGCGCTGACCCGCGGGCAAGCTCTGCTCTCGAACAATTTTACGGTCGGCAGCGCCACGACCGGAGTGTTGAGCGGCGCGATCAGCGATGCATGCAGCACGGGCGTGCCCGTTGAAGGCGCCACCGTCCAGATCCTGACCGGCCCCGATTGCAGCACTTTGCCGACTCCAGCCGGATGTGTGGTCCTCGCAAGTACAACCACCAACGTCACGGGCAGCTATCCATCTCCGGGCCGCAGCGGGATGCCGCAGCCGTTCAATTTCCTGCCGGCGGCGCCTGATGGCACCTATGCGATCAAAATTTCCGCCTCGGGCTACGACACCTTGGCCGCACCGATTAGCGATACTACTGGTCCCGTAACGTGTCCCACCAGTCCCAGCGGCAAGCAATGCTCATTCCCTCTCACCAGGGCGGTGATTACCGGCACGGTATCGATTACGCCTGCGGCGGGGACCACGGCCCAGGTCCAGGTGTTTGCGGAAATTACCGGCACCAACGATCTGGTCGGCGCGCTGCCCGCGCCGCTCTCGATTCCGGCCTGCGGCAGTCCGCCATGCTCGGCGAGTTTCAGTCTCAATGTGCCGACGATGCCGGGTACTTACGATATCTTTGCGACTTCGATCGATCTCTACAACGGCGCACCCGATCCGTTCCCGGGCCAAGTTTTCGCGACCTTGGCGGGCATCTCCTCACCGACCGAGTGCGCGTCGGTGGCGGCACCGGCTAACCTGGCCCTAAGCTGCGCGGGGCATGGCAGCATATCGGGTACTGTAGGCACCTACGATACCAACACCACGGTGCGGTTGATGGAGGACGGCGTCCAGGTGGCGCAAACCAACGTCGGTCCCGCGGGAACGAGCAACGCGGGCGCCTACTCATTTTGCGCGCCGGCTGATAGTTACTCGGTCCAGCGTTGGGAGAACGATTTGCCGGCTGGAACGGCGGTGGATGTGATAGTGCCGACGCCGGTGCCGACCTCCACACCCTGTGCGCTCTGCAGGAACGCGGACGGCTCATGCCCCGGAAATTGTCTGGACACCACCGGACCGACGCTCTGACAGGGTATTTGAACGATGGTCCGAGAAGTGAATCAGGCAGTGGGTTTCGTTATCGCGGTCGCGATGCTGGTTGGAGTGGCGGCCTGCAACAGCAGTACCGGACTCAGCACGAGCGGGCTCTCGAATGTTCCGCCGCAGGTCTCATTCCGGGCCGTAGGAGTTATCGGCACGCCCTTCACCGCGGTCCTGTCGGACACCCGCTCTTCATGGCAGATTCAGGGCACCGTGCCGACCACCTTCGCGATCGTCAACGGACGGCCACCGGTCCGGATGATCGCGACCAAGACCGTCAGCAACGGCAACCTGATGAGTCTCGAGGTTATACGCGGCTTCTTTCCAGACTCACTGGCATCAACCTCGCAGCCGTACGGAACCGTTCAGGTTCAGTACGGGGGGACGCTCTCGGCTTTCGCGCCGCGCGCCGGACCCGACGTCCGGTTCGTCCTGCGGGCGCCTCAAATCGCGCTGGTCACCGGCAACATCGAGGATATTCACACCAGCTTTACGATCGAACAGCGCGTGCCGACGATTTTCCTCTTCGATTCACCGCAGGGACGCGTCGACGGTATCTTCAACCTCGATAATCTGGGCGCCGGCTCGATGACTATCGACCTGCTGTATACCTCGGGCGCGGGCCCCACGCTGTTTTGTGAGCAAACCAGCAACACCGGCCAGATCATCATCAAATATCCGGGCTGCACGACGATCTCGATCCCGGATCAAAACGGGCTCTCGGCGGCCGAACGGATGGACTGGAACGCCGCCGATTGAAGCGGTATAAATCGCCAACGCCCGGCTGAATTGCACCGCTGCCCCCTGATGCGCAGGGGCACCCCGGTCCTGTAGAATTATTGCCGATGATTTTCTACTCGAAGGATAGTGCGTCTCCGATACACGCCTCGGCTCGAGCATGATGTCGCAAATTGTCCGGCGCCTGCTGCTGGTCTTGTTAGTGATCGGGCTGCTAGCCGCTACCATCCCGGGACTCCACTACTATCGCTATTACATGAGCCACGTCTCCACCGACGACGCCTATGTCGACGGCACGGTCGGCCTGGTGGCGGCCCGGGTTTCGGGCACGGTCGCGAAAATCTATGTTGACGACAACTGGGACGTGACGGCGGGCCAGCTCCTGCTGACGCTCGATCCGGCCGTCTATGAAGTCCGGGTCAAGGAATCCGAGGCGCGCGTCGATCGGGCCAAACAGACCGTCGATCAACTCATCGCCCAGCTCGACGCGGCTCGCTCCGGCGAGGAGTTGGCCAGCTCGCAGCTCGCGCAGACTGAGATCGATTTCACACGCGCCAAGGCCCTGCGCGACCAAAAAGTGGTGTCGCGGGAATATTACGATCAGGCCAACACCAACTTGCGGGTGGCGATGGCCGACAGGGCGCTGGCCGCGCATCAGGTGCAGCAGGCCGAAGCGGCCCTCGGCGGGGACAGCGACGGCGATACCCGCGGACGCTATGCCCGCCCGGTCGTGGCTCAGGCCGAGGCCGATCTTGAGGCCGCCCGGCTCGACCTCAGCTATACCCGTATCACCGCACCGTTCGCGGGCATCATCACTCACAAGAGCGTGCATGCCGGCGATCGTATCCAGGCCGGACAACCGCTGCTGGCCGTGGTGCCGCAGCAACGGCTGTACTTCACCGCCAATTTCAAGGAGACCGAGCTGACCGACGTTCGGGTCGGCCAGCGGGCGCTGGTATGGGCCGATATCTACCCCGGCTACGTCTATCAAGCTCGGGTCGATTCGATCGCGATGGGCACCGGCTCGGCGTTCGCTCTGCTGCCGCCCGAGAATGCAACCGGCAATTGGGTCAAGGTGGTGCAGCGAGTGCCGGTGAAAATCGTGCTCGATGAACCTGCGCCGGCTGACAAGCCGCTACGAATCGGTTTGTCGGTGGAAGTCTCGGTCGATATCAGCAATACCAACGGTCCGCTGCTGACTTCCATCCTGCAGCGGCGCTATGAGAGCCACGATGATCAGAAGGCGTGGGAGAGAATGCAGAACCAGCCGCAGCTCCCACCCCTGACCCCGAATCAGCCGGCCGCCCCGCCTGACGCGCAGAACCGCTTCTTCACGCACTGACGCATTCGTATCGTCGCCGCTGCCGCACCCGCACCTTCCCGATTGTCCGGCCACGGACCTCTGTAATAGCGTTGGCCCGCAGTGAAGGCTTCGTCACCTCAGCAGCGAACCGCGCCGGATGAATTGCGTACGCGCCTGGCCGACTACCTTGATACGCCTATCCAGCAGTTTCGCGTGCTGGCCGCCGGCTGGGAGACCACGGTTTACGAATTTTCGATCGCCGGCCGCAGCCGCATCGCCGAACTCGGCGTCGGCACTCCGATGGTGCTGCGTTTCTATCAGGGCGCCGGCGCCGACACGGGACGGCGCGAGTATCGGACGCTGACGCGCCTCGCGGAAATCCGCTACCCGGTTCCAGCGCCTTATCTGTACGAACCCTCGACCGAGGTTCTGGGCGCGCCGTTTCTGGTGATGGAGCGGGTCGCGGGCGGACCGCTGTTCGCGACCCGGAGCTTCGGGCATGCGTTCAAGACTTTCACGCTGGCGTTTTTCGCGTTCGTCAGGGCGCAAGCCAGGCTGCATCGGCTTCCGGTCGAGGACGCAAGCGCGGACCCGCTGCCGGAAGCCTTCGTTTCCGGCCGCGGAAACGCCGAAGCGCCACTGCTCGATCGGATGCTGGACGTAATCGCTGAACGGATCGAGCGCGGGCCGCTCCCGGGGCTGGCGGCGGCGCTGGAAACGCTGCGCGATCGAGCGCCGCATTTTCGCCCCGCGCCGGTTTCGATGGTGCACATGGATTATCATCCGCAAAACGTGTTGGTCTCCGGCACGCGCCTGAACGCCGTCATCGATTGGGTCAATGCCGACCACGGCGACCGCCATCTCGATGCGGCCACCACTGCCGTCATCCTGGCGACTCATGCGCAGGAGCATCCGCGTTGGATGCGCGACAATCTGGCCGGAAATTCGCTGCGCCAGATGTTCACGACGCTGTATGTGTCGCTCTACCATGCGCTCGCGCCGATTGATTTCGCTCGCTTTCGCTATTGCCAGGCCGTGGCGGCGGTGATGAGACTCTCGACCTTCGGCATGATGCGGGCGCGCGGTCCCGAGACGGTCGGCTATCGGCCCGAAGCGATCGCGGAAATAACCCCGGCCGTGGTGAGCTTGTTGACGCGCTATGCGGCGCGCCGCAACGGCGTGGCAGCATCTGATGTGTTAATTTGATCGCATGGCGCAGCCTAAAATCGATCCTCCGACCTGCGACGACACGCTCATCTGGGACACCATCTTTTCTTTCTGGCGCTATCCGATGTTGTTGCTGGCCGATGAGTTCGGCCTGTTCAAGACGCTTGACGGCGCGCCGAAAACTTCCGCGCAGGTGCAGCAGGCGCTGTCGCTGGGACCGCGTGCGGCCGAGGTGATGCTCGGGATTCTGAACTCCACCGGTTTTCTGGTGCGGCGCGGTGAGCAATTTCACTTGTCCAATGCCGCGAAGAACTTCTTGCTGCCCGAAAGCCCTTTTTACTGGGGCGGGATTTTCGATCGAGCGCGCGTCAGGCTCGCCCCGGTCGCGATCCTGCGCGAGGCGCTTAAGAATGATCGCCCGCGCGACTTCGCCGGCCAGAGCATGTGGGAGTTCCATCAGCTCAATCCGGATGAGGCGCGCAAGTTCACGGCCGCGATGCACAGCCATTCGTTCGCCGCCGCAAGCGGCGTCGCGCGCCGCGGCGATTTCAGCGGCCTGGCGCGGATGCTCGATGTCGGCGGCGGCTCGGGCTGTTTTAGTATCGCGATCGCGGACCGCTTTCCGACGTTACGTTGCACGGTCGCCGAGCTTCCCGCCGTCACAGAAATAACCCGGGAATATATCGCACGCTATGGACTTCAAGATCGGATCGATACTCACGGCTTCGATATGTTCGGCGGGCCCTGGCCGCGCGGCTACGACGCGATCTTCTTCGCCAACATCTTTCACGACTGGTCCGACGATCGATGTGCTGACCTCGCGCACCGCGCCTTCGAGGCGCTGCCCGCGGGCGGGCGTATTCTCCTGCATGAAATGCTGCTCGACGATACTCGCGACGGACCGCTGGGGCCGCTCTGCTTCTCGCTGCAGATGATGCTGGTGACCGAGGGCAAACAGCGCAGCGCCGACGAGCTGAGGGCGATTCTGGAGGGCGCCGGCTTCGGCGCTGTCTCCATAACGCCGACCTATACGTATTTCTCGCTGGTCAGCGCCCGAAAACCCTGAAGCGTACGACGGGTGGCCGAATTTCTTCGCCGCCTTGCGCCGTTTACGCGCGCCGCAGCAGATCGCGCAGCACGAACGGCAGGATGCCGCCGTGGCGAAGGTATTCGACCTCTTCGGGCGTATCGACGCGCGCCACCACCTCGAACTCGCGCCGCTGGCCGTTTTCTTCGGCCCGCACTGTCAGATGCTGCCGAGGTTTGACGCCGGCCTTCAGCCCCGCGATCGAATAGACCTCGCGCCCGCTGAGGCCGAGGCTCTTGCGCCCCTGGCCCGGCAGAAATTCGAGTGCCAGCACGCCCATCCCAATCAGATTGCTCCGATGGATGCGCTCGAAGCTCTCTGCGATGACCGCGCGCACGCCGAGCAGTTGGGCGCCCTTGGCCGCCCAATCGCGCGACGATCCCGAGCCGTATTCCTTGCCAGCAATCGCGATCAGCGGCACCTGCTCGCTACGATAGCGCTCGGCCGCGTCGAAGATCGTCATCTGCTGGCCGTCCGGCAGATGTGCGGTGAAGCCGCCCTCGACGCCCGGCACCAGCTCGTTGCGCAGCCGGATATTAGCGAAGGTCCCGCGCACCATCACTTCGTGATTGCCGCGCCGCGCGCCGTAGGAGTTGAACTCGCGCGGCTGCACGCCGTTGGCGATCAGGTATTTGCCCGCCGGACTGTCCGCAGCGATCGATCCGGCCGGCGAGATGTGATCGGTCGTGATACTGTCGCCGAGCATCGCCAGCACTCGTGCGCCCTCGATATCGGTCACCGGTGCCGGCTCCGCGCCGATCCCGTCGAAGAACGGCGGCGCCTTGACGTAGGTCGATTTCGGGTCCCACTTGAAAAGATCGCCATGCGGAATCTGCAGGCCGCGCCAGTGTTCGTCGCCCTCGAAAACCTGCCCGTACTCGTCTTGGAACATCTTCGAGTCGATACTGCTTGCGACCGCGGCGCTGACTTCGCGCGGCGTCGGCCACAGCTCTTTCAGGTAGACCGGCTTGCCGTGCGAGTCGTTGCCGAGCGGGGTCGAGGCCGGATCGAAATCCATCGTGCCCGCGATCGCGTAGGCCACCACCAGCGGCGGTGAGGCCAGGTAATTGAAGCGCACAACCGGGTTGATTCGCCCCTCGAAATTGCGATTGCCGCTCAGGATGGCCGCGACCACCAGGTTGCCCTGCTTGACGGCCGTCGCGATCTCTTCGTTAACCGGGCCGCTGTTACCGATACAGGTGGTGCAGCCGAAGCCGACCAGGTTGAAATGCAACTGCTCCAGATAGCGGGTCAGGCCGGCGCGCTCTAGGTAGCGCATCACGACCTTCGATCCGGGCGCGAGGCTGGTCTTCACCCACGGCTTGACGGTCAAGCCGCGCTCGACCGCTTTCTTGGCGAGAATTCCTGCGCCGATCATCACCGACGGATTCGAGGTGTTGGTGCAGCTCGTGATCGCCGCGATCACGAGGTCGCCCTGGCCGAGCTCGAAGTTCGCCGCCTTGGTCTTGACCGCAATTTTGCGGGTCAAGGCCTCCGGCAAGCCGGCCGGATCCTCGGGCGCCTGGTTGGGGTTGCCGCCCTCCGCGATCCAGTTCTCGACGCGCTTGGGATCGAGACCCTCGTGCGCGCCGGACATCTCCTTGGCGAGTTCACGCCGAAAGCTCTGCCGCGAGCCATCGAGCGCGATCCGATCCTGCGGGCGGCGCGGCCCGGCGAGGCTCGGCTCGATTGACGCGAGATCTACTTCCAGCAGTTCGGTGAAATGCGGCTCCGGAGAATCGTCGCTGCGGAACAGCCCCTGCTCCTTGCAGTAGCCCTCGATGAGCTGCAATTGCTCGTCGCGCCGACCGGTGAGGCGCAGGTATTCGAGGGTTTGCGCGTCAACCGGGAAGAATCCGATCGTCGCGCCGTACTCGGGCGACATATTACCGAGCGTCGCGCGATCGGCCACGCTGAGATTCTTCAAACCCGGGCCGCAGTACTCGACGAACTTATTCACCACGCCCTTGCGCCGCAGCAGCGCCGTGACGGTCAGCACCAGATCGGTCGCGGTTGCGCCCTCGCGCAGCGCGCCGCTGAAGCGGACGCCGATCACCTCGGGCACCAGCATCGGCATCGAGCGCCCGAGCATCGCAGCCTCCGCCTCGATTCCGCCGACGCCCCATCCGACCACGCCGAGTCCGTTGATCATCGTGGTATGCGAATCGGTCCCGACCACGGTATCGGGATAGGCCTCACCGCCGCCCGAGACGAACACCACCGGGGCAAGATATTCGAGATTCACCTGATGAACGATGCCGGTATCGGGCGGGACCACGCGGAAATTGTCGAAGGCATCCTGGCCCCAGCGTAGAAACAGATAGCGCTCCTGGTTGCGCTGGAACTCGAACTCCGCGTTCGCCGCAAAAGCCGCCGCGGTGCCGAAGACGTCGACCTGCACCGAGTGATCGATCACCAAGTCGGCCGGGCTCAGCGGATTGATCCGGGCCGGATCGCCGCCCAGCCGCGCGATCGCATCGCGCATCGCCGCCAGGTCCGCAACCACCGGCACGCCCGTGAAATCCTGCAACAGCACGCGTGCCGGGGTGAACGAAAACTCCGCGCCGCCCTTGCCGTTCCATTTCGCGATTTGCTCCGCCTGCGCGGCCATGACGTTCACGCCGTCTTCGCGCCGCAGCACGTTTTCGAGCAGCACGCGGATCGAGTAGGGCAGGCGCGAGAGCGAGAACCCGCGCTGTTCGAGCGTCTCGATTTTGTGGATTTTGTAGTCGCGGCCGCCGAGCTTGAGCGACGCGCTGGTGCCAAAACTGTTCTTGCTCATGGTCCGCATGCTCCCGTTTTGACGGCATATCGAACCGTCAGAAGAGTTCGCTGTCTGTGGCTTGGATGCCCAATCCGCAGACCACCAGAATAGCGTTTGAAACTTCTACTTTAAACGATCGCCGCTCGCGTCCGAACTTATAAGCTGACCTATAATATATGAGTCGCGATTTTCGTCATCCCCATTCCAGAGGTCGCCATCCTGGACGCAGCGAATCCGCGAGCGAATTCGAAAGATCTCGCGCGGCATCTTCTGGCCGCGTGATTACGCGCTCGGGGCCGCGCGAGATCCTGCGCGCCGGTAGCCTTCGCTCAAGATGAGACGAGCGGCCGATGGTTAATGATCGAGAGAGAAAGGTATTCGACGAACGTGAGGCTTATCCTGCCAGCGGGCAGTCTGCATGCCGGGACGGGAGGCATTGAAGGTTGTCGGCTCCGCAAAGAATCTCGAGCGACGCAAACCGCGGTCTAGCAGACGCACGGCGGGCGAGCTCACGATCGCGCTTCGGCGGTCTGCTCAGTGTCGACGCAGCGCAGCCATTTGCGGTCTTGGCGCCTTCCAACACCCGCAACGGCGGGAGCGCGATAGCGCCGAAATCGATGGGACATAAGCTGAGCGACCGGATTGCTTTCTCGAAGATGCGCACTGTTTTACTCTCCTCTCAGTTCGGCCACTTCTATAGCATCAGCCGTGCCGATAAAACCCGCCGTTTTATGGGACAATTCCCATAAATTCGCTCGCCGGAATGCGAAAGTTTTCGCGTTACGCGAAATCCTCGCCAATTAGCACTGCTTATCGAAAGGGCTACGAAGCAATCGAGCGGATCGGGCGCGGACCGGGCAAGCCATCATAAACCAGCGCGCGGCCGTCGGAATGGAAACCTATGGCCGCCATCAAATCGATGCGCGCCGATTCCAAGGCCGGCAGCTCGTCGATCGTTTCGATTACGATGCGGCGGTGGAAGTCGATGAGTGCACGCAAGACTGATGTGAACGCTTCGCCTTCGAGCGGTTGGAGCAGCTTGAGCGAACGGCCGGCGAGACCCGCGATCGGCAGGCCGGCGCGAATCACGATCAGGTTCGAGGCCTCGCGCGAAATTCCGCAGGCCGGCAACATTGCACCGAATGGATTTGCAGGGTCGGCGGCGCTGAGCGCGGCCGGCCGCTCGCGCGTCGGAGATGGCTTGCGCGCCGCGTTCAGCATCGCGAGCGCCGCAGGCAAGGCATACTGCTCGCCGGAGAGCGATCGCACAAAATAACCGCGGCGAATCTGACCGGCATATTCAAGCCGCCGCAGCGCAAAAACGATCTCACGCCAGGAAAGCTCGAGCGCTTCGAGTGCCAGCATCTCCCGCGCGACTACTCCATTGCGCGCCAGCAGCATCAGCGCCGCTTCGCGTGGCCGATCGATTTCCGATGCTGCTGCGGCGCGCCGAACCGCCGACCAGCGCCCGCCCAAACTCGACTTGAGCCGCGCCTTCACGGCCGCCCGATGACGCGCCGCGCCGGGACGCGCGGCTTCTTCGCCGCGTATCACAGCGCCCTCAGCCCACAGCATCCGCAGCGGCGCGAAGCTGTCATTGGAGGCCAGGCCGTTTGCCGCCAGCCGCCAGAGCGTACGCAAGGTGTCGCGCTCGGAGAGATTGGCGCGTTCGGCGAGCTCGTCCAGATATTGCGCTCCGGCGCGGGCCAGGGCGTCGAGCACCGCGCGTTCGCGCACATCGGTCACGCTTGCGGGGTCGACCTCGGGGATCATCGGATCGCGTCGCCCGAAAAATGTGACCTTCGAGGGAAAATCCGCAGCCGCCGCGGCTTCAGCTATTCCAACCCAAGCGACGTCGCCGCCGAGGCAAACGCTGTCGAGATGCTCCGGCCGATAACCCGCGATGCGCGCGGGCAGAATCGCATGCTCCCAGAACTCCGCGCTGAACGCGGCCCCGCGCAGGCGTTCCAAAACCGCGCTCACCGCAGATGACCCGGTCTCGAGGTCGCGTCCGGCGATATGATGCCAGCGCAGCCGAAAGGCGGCGAACTCCTGATCGCCGCATGGTTCGATCTCGGAGCGCAGGCGCGCCAGCGTATGCCGATGGATCCGCTCGAGGTTGTACCGATCGCACCATTGCTTGGCGCCGTCGGCGGCAGGTGTGAAATGGCCGCGGAAAACCGCACCGGCGGCTTCCAGAGCCGCCAAGGCGGCCTGAATTTGGGATTCCGCGAAGCCCAGGCGGTTCGCCAATTCGACTACGCTCACCGGGCCGCAAGTCGCCATTGCACGCCGCACGATCTCCTGGCGTGCTGCGCCGGGATCGATCTGATCGGCGGCCTCCACGCGCGTGCCGCAGAGAAACTCAGCCGCAGGATAAGTCGCAGCGAAATACGCGGCATCCTCGGCTGCGATCAGGGTTTCGCCACCCAAGCCCGAAAGCCTGATACGGACGATACGCCCTTCGGCTGCGAGCGCGCCGATCATCGACGCCGCATCGCCAGCCACGCGCGCAGCGATCTCCGTGACCGCGATTGCGCCGTGCCGGCGAATCATCTCCAGCAACTCATCGCGATCTCGCGCCCGGCGCGCCGGCGCCCGCCCGCCGACCTCCGCCTCGACCGCAGCGACCGCGTCGGCAGCGAGCAGCGCCGAGAGGTCCTCGGTGCGCATCACCTCTTCGGCCATCGCGCGGTTCATCGTCACAGTGCGGCTCCGCCGGTTGGCGCGTTCGCCGTCGTCGAGGAAGGAATAGTCCCAGGCGAGCAGAATGCGATGGGCGAAGACCGAGGGCGCGATCGAATCGACCGTCACGACGCGCACCGCGCCGCGCTCCACCGCCTCGAGCAGCTGCACCAGGCGCGGCAGATCGGCCGACTCCTCGAGGCATTCGCGCACCGCTTCGGCAACGATGAAATGGCTCGGCACTTCGATTCGCGGCGGCCGGTTCTCAAAGCATGCGGCATGTTGCGGAAATAGCGCCGCCACCAGCTCCTGCGATCGCAGCCGCTGAATCCAGGCGGGGATTCTGCGTCCCTTGTCGGAGCGCATGATCGAGAGGGCGCGGGTGGCGACATGGCGGAAGCGCACCTCGAACATCGGCGCATCCAGAATCGCCTGGGTCATCACGTCGCCGGCCGCGCGCGCGGGAAGCATCGGCAGGACGTCTTCCAGCGCGAAGCTATGGCGTGAATTGAGCGCCAGCAGCACCGCGTCGTCGATCGCGGAGGCCTGGATTTCGAAATCGAAGCTCTGGCAGAGACGCTTGCGCAGCGCCAGGCCGAAACCACGATTGAGCCGGATGCCGAACGGCGAATGGATTACGAGCTGCGTTCCGCCGAGGCCGTCGAAAAAACGTTCGATAACGATCGTGCGCTCGTCGGGCACCGCTCCCAGAGCCGCCGCGCCGCGCCGAACGTAGGCGCAGGCCTGCCGCGCCGCATCGCTATCGAGCGCGCACTCCCTCGCGATCCACGCGGCCGCCGACTCCGGCCCGTCACGCTCGAGGCGCGCGGCAATCTCGCGCCGCAGATCGATCACCATCGACGACAGCGCCGGCGAGCGACCGCTCGCCTCGGTCTGCCAGAACGGCAGCGACGGCGCCATCCCGGGGGCCGCCTCGACCATCAGGCGTCCGCGCGAAATTCCGATGATGCGCCACGGATTCGATCCCAGCGCGAAGATGTCGCCGCGCGACGATTCCTGCGCGAAGTCCTCCTCGACGTCGCCGATCTTGCGGCCCTCGGATGCGATCACGACGTCGTAGTTGCCGTTCTCGGGGATGGTGCCGCCGGAAACCAGGGCCGCCAGCCGGCCGCCACGGCGCGGCCGCACGCGCCGCGTGAGGCGATCGAAAAAGATTTTCGGCGTCGCGCCGCTGATTCGATTCGGCAGCTCGTGCGCCAGCTCCTCGAGCAGGTGGCGCAGCGTGCCGGCCTCGAGATCGCCGAATCCGGCCGCCCCGCGCAGCAGCCCGCGCAATTCGTCCTCCCCGATTTCGTCTTCTTCGGCGGCGATCGCGACGATCTGCTGCGCCAGCACGTCGGTACATCCGCGCGGAATCTCCGCCTCGTCGAGAACTCCGCCGCGGATCGCGCGCACCGCGGCCGCGCATTCGATCAGATCATCAAGCGTGAGCGCAAAGAAACGGCCTTTCGGAATCATCCCGAGGCGATGGCCCGAGCGCCCGATCCGCTGGATCGCCGCCGAAACCGTTTTCGGCGAATCCACTTGGCACACCAGATCGATCGCGCCGACGTCGATACCCAGCTCGAGCGAGGCGGTCGCGACGATCGCCTTGAGCTCGCCGCGCTTGAGCTGCTGCTCGGCCTTGACGCGCTCCCTGCGCGCGAGGCTGCCATGATGCGCCAGCACCGCGTCCGCGCCGAGCCGTTTTTGCAGGTTGAGCGCGATGCGCTCTGCCCAACGCCGGCTGAGCGTGAAAACCAGGGTGGTGCGATGCGCGCCGATAAGCTCGGCCAGCCGATCGTACATCGCCTCCCAATGCGGATGCGTCGCGATCGGACCCAGATCGGGTCCCGGCGCGATTACCGCGAGATCGAGCTGCCGCATATCGCGCTCGGCGCGGACGATCTTGACCGGGCGCGCAGCGCGCGTCCCATCCGGGGTCACATCGTATCCGGCCAGCAGTCCGGCCAGCCGTTCGATTGGATTGAGCGTCGCCGAGAGTCCGATTCGGACCGGCCGGGCGCCGCGCTCGCTGGCCAGCCGATCGAGACGTTCCAGCGTGACCATCAGATGCGCGCCGCGCTTGTTGGAAGCGATCGCGTGCAGCTCGTCGACGATCACGTAGCGCACCGAGGCGAGCTTCTCGCGAAAGCGCGGCGAGGTGAGCGCGATGAACAACGACTCGGGCGTTGTCACCAAGATATGCGGGGCGCGCCGCAGCATCGCGGTCCGCTCATGCGCGGGCGTGTCGCCATGGCGCAGCGCGGCGCGAATTTCCGCAAGCTCAAGACCCATCGCGCGCGCCATGGTTCGGACGCCTTCGAGTGGTTCAGCCAGATTGATGCGGATATCGTTGGCGAGCGCCTTGAGCGGCGAGATGTAGAGAATCGAAAGCTCGTCGCGCAACTCGCCGTGCTCGGCCTCGCGCACCAGCCGATCGATCGCCCACATGAAAGCCGCCAGCGTCTTGCCGCTGCCGGTCGGCGCGCACAACAACACATGATGGCCGCCGGCGCCGGCACCGGCCGCGATCAACGGCCAGCCGCGCGCCTGCACCTCGCTCGGCGCGCCGAAGCGCTGCTCGAACCAGGCGCGTATGGCAGGATGAAAGGCATCGAGCACCGAAGCCATCGACGGATTATATCACCCTCCGTTTGTGATCCCCGAGCGCGGTCCGAGCATCGCGAGGACGCAGCAATCTACGCGAACCTCTCGCATTGTCATTCCGAGCGGAGCCGGAGCGAAGGCGACGGCGAAGTCGAGGAATTTACCCGGAGCGATAGATCCTTTGTCCGCAAATCGTTTCGCGTAGATTCCTCCGCTGCGCCGCGCTCCTCGCGCGGCTCCGGTCAGATGACGGA
>DATJRJ010000167.1:0-16897 GCA_035504735.1 Binataceae bacterium (SeqCode) | reverse complement strand
GCCGGCCGCCCTGGCCGAACTCGCGACTGAAGTCATGGCTATCCTCGGCGACACGATCGATCTCGCCGGCCATCTCGGCGCTCTTGAGCTCCATCCGTTTGAGCTCGCTGCGATCGCCGTGCTCGATCTGATTCTGAACCTCGCGCGCCTTCTGATTGAGCCGCGCCTCGGCGGCCTGCGCGCCGCGCTCGACCGCGTCTTTCAATTTCTCCAGATTTTTTTTAGCGTCCGCATCCTTTGATGCCGGTTCTTCTCCGGGGGATGGCGGCTTGGCCTCCTGGTCGAGCTCGATCGCGCTCTTGAGCGCCTCGATCTTTTGTTCGAGGTCGTCCTCCTGATGCTTCAAATCCCAGAGGTCGAGGATTTCGCGCCGGTTCAGCAGCTTCTCCGAGCGAATCGTCTCGAGCACCTGCTCGCCCAGCACCAGCGCCGCAATCGCAGCCTTGTCCTCTTCGAGCAGCGTGCGCTGCTTGAGCGCCTCGAACGAGCGCGACGGGATGACCGATGCCAGGATGGTGCGGTTCAGGAGCGCGCTCTTGCGCACGGCGTCCGGCGGTTGCCAGACCAGGTTGTATTTGAACAGCGCCAGAAACAGATCCTGCAGCAGCGCGCCAAAGTGCGGCACCAGCCGGGTCCCGGTCTCGACCAGCTCGCCGATCGCCGGCGCCTCGGCGACGATTTCGCTCCAGGCGCGGCGATCGTAACCGTCGTTTTCGATCCATAACGTCGCCGTCGGCATCACCGGAACATAGACACGGCGGGATTTTATCGGCTTGCGGCTGCGCGCCATCGGCTTTGGAACCTGCTAAGCCAGCCTAGCAGGGGCGGCGCATTTGTCGAAGGATCGAGTCCGGCCCGCTTGAACATCGCGGTCCCCGCGGACCACAATTGTACCGGGAATGGTTGACAAGTAGAGTTCAGGAAGCCGAACGTAACCGAACCAGATGGCTAACGGCTCCGAAAAACCCGAACTATCGCCCAGAAGCGAGGCGCTACTGCTCGCGACCATCGACGAGTTTATCGCCACCGCCGAGCCGGTCGGCTCGAATCAGATCGCATCGCGCTACTCGATCGGCGTGCGCGCCGCGATGGTGCGCAACCTGATGGCTGAGCTCGAGGAGCTGGGCTATCTCCATCAGCCACATGCCTCGGCCGGGCGCGTTCCCACCGACAAGGCTTTTCGCCATTACGTCGATCGGGTGATGCCGCAACGGCGCATCGGCTTCGAGGATCGTACGCAAATCGAGCTGCACTACTCGGGGCAATCGGGGAACACTGATATCGGCGCCGTGATGCGCGAGACTTCGCGCCTGCTGGCGGTGCTGAGCGGCCAGGCGGCGCTGGTGATGGCGCCGCGGCTCGAGGCGATCTCGCTGGAGCGCGTGAGCTTCGTGCGGCTGCGCGAGCGCGGCGTGCTCGCGATCTTTGCCGCCACCGCCGGCGCGGTGCATAACCAATTGGTCGAGACCGAGCGCGATTATCAACAGAGCGAGCTGGATCGGATGGCGGGCTACCTGAACGACTCGCTGCACGGGCGCACGCTGGTGGAGGCGCGCTCATGGATCGAGGCCCGGCTCAGGGAAGATCGCGCGCGTTACGATCGTTTCGTGCGTGAGGCGCTGGTGCTGGGCAGCGCGGTCGCGGGCCGCCTCGAAGAGTCCGAGCTCTATGTCGGAGGCAGCGCGCAGGCATTCGAGCAGCCCGAGTTCATGGATCGGAACAAGATGCGCGAGCTGTTGCGCGCGCTTGAGGACAAAACGGCGCTGCTCGATCTGCTCGAGCGCAGCCTCAAGGAAAGCGGTCCCACAGTTTCGATCGGAACCGAGAATTTCGACAGCCACCTGGCTGACTTCAGCGTGATCGCCTCACCCTATCAAAGCGGGTCGACGCCGCTCGGCAGCCTGGCCGTGGTCGGCCCGGTGCGGATGGATTATCAGCGCATGATAGCCCTGGTCGATTATACGGCCCGCGCGCTGTCGCGAGTCCTCGATCACTAGCGAAAGGTCTGCCCAAGGCTCATTTGTCATTCTGAGCGCAGCGAAAAATCCCGGATCTTCACAGCTTTTGTCAGCCCGACCGGCAGCAGTATAGAGCCAAAGCCAGGCATCCCGGCGGTCCGGATATTTCTTCGGTTTCGGGTGGCAAAAGCTGGGAAGATGCTTAGATTGCGAATCGAGACTGCTTTGAAACCATGAGCCGAAACAAGGAACATCCAGACGGCAAGAACGGACCGGGCGAAGCTCGCCACGACCATCCTCATCATCATAAGGCTGACGCTCAAAAGGCTGAGGCCGCCGAGGCAACGCCTACGGACGAGATGAAAGGGACGGCCGAGGGCGCAGCGCCCGAAACTCCAATCACTATCGAGGCGGCTCAAGCGCAATTGGCCGAGAAGGACCGCGAAATCGCGGAACTCAAGGACAAGTATCTGCGTGCGCTGGCCGATTTCGAGAACGCGCGCAAGCGAATCCGCCAGCAGAGCGAGGAATCGGTGCGCCTGCAACGTGAAAATCTATTGCGCGACCTGTTGCCGATTATCGACAACCTGGAGCGCGCCGTCAGTGCCGCACAGGGCGGCCGCGACGGCCAGGCGATAGTCGAAGGGGTCCAGATGGTGCTGGCCTCGCTGCTCGACTACCTGCGCGTGCAGGGCGTGACCCCGATCGCGGCCAAGGGCATGCTTTTCGACCCCCGACTCCATGAGGCGGTCGACCATGTCGAGAGCCCGGATCACGAGCCAAATATGATCGTCGATGAGATGCATCGGGGCTACGCGGCCGGCGAACGGATTCTCCGGCCGGCGCGGGTCTCGGTCGCCAAGGGGACATTCAAACCCGGCGAAGGCGACGACCGGGGAAACGGGCAGAATAGCGGCGGAAACTAGAGCGCAGCGCGTTGAAAAGCGTGAAAACATGATTATTTTCGAGATCTAAGAGGACTCTCATCAAATGGCAAAAGTAATCGGCATAGACTTGGGGACGACCAATAGCTGCGTTGCGATAATGGAGGGCGGCGACCCGGTCGTGATTCCGAATTCCGAAGGCTCACGCACCACGCCTTCGGTAGTTGCGTTCACGGATTCAGGCGAGATCCTGGTGGGCCAGATCGCCAAGCGCCAGGCGATCACCAATCCGACCAATACGGTGTTTGCGATCAAACGCCTGATGGGCCGGCGCTTCGAAGATCCCGAGGTTCAGAAGGCAATCAAGGTGCTGCCCTACAAGGTCGTCAAGAACGACGACGGGGCGGCCTACGTCGAGATTCGCGGCAAGAAATATAGTCCCGCTGAAATCTCGGCCTCGGTGCTCCAGAAAATGAAGAAGACCGCGGAGGACTATCTCGGCGAGAAGGTCACCGAGGCGGTCATCACCGTACCCGCTTACTTCAACGACAGCCAGCGGCAGGCCACCAAGGACGCGGGCCGAATTTCCGGCCTCAACGTGCTGCGGATTATCAACGAACCGACCGCGGCCTCGCTGGCTTACGGTCTCGATAAGAAGAAGGACGAGAAGATCGCGGTCTTCGATCTCGGCGGCGGCACCTTCGACATCTCGATTCTCGAGATCGGCGACGGCGTCTTCGAGGTCAAGGCGACCAACGGTGACACCTTCCTGGGCGGCGAGGACTTCGATCAGCGGGTCATCGACTACCTGGCCGACGAGTTTCGCAAGGACCAGGGGATCGATCTACGCAAGGATCGGATGGCCCTGCAGCGGCTCAAGGAAGCCGCCGAGAAGGCCAAATGCGAGCTCTCGACCGTAATGGAGACCGACATCAATCTGCCGTTCATCACGGCCGACCAGAGCGGTCCCAAGCATCTCAATATGAAACTCACGCGCGCCAAGCTCGAAGCGCTGTGCGCGGACCTGCTCGATCGGCTCGAGCCGCCGTGCGTAACCGCGCTGCGTGATGCCGGGCTCAAGGCCGGCGATATCAACGAGGTGGTGCTGGTCGGCGGGATGACCCGGATGCCGGCGGCGCAGGAACGCGTGCGGAGGCTGTTCGGCAAGGAAGGCCATAAGGGCGTCAATCCGGACGAAGTGGTCGCGATCGGCGCGGCCATCCAAGCCGGCGTGCTCAAGGGCGAGGTCAAGGACGTCCTGCTGCTCGACGTGACGCCGCTTTCGCTCGGCATCGAGACGCTGGGTGGAGTGTTCACGAAATTGATCGAGAAGAACACCACCATCCCGACGCGTAAGAGCCAGATCTTTTCGACCGCCCAGGATAATCAGAGCGCGGTGACGATCCGCGTCTTTCAGGGCGAGCGTGAGATGGCGGCCGACAACAAGCTGCTCGGCCAGTTCGATCTGATCGGAATTCCACCCGCGCCGCGCGGCATGCCGCAGGTCGAGGTGACCTTCGATATCGACGCCAACGGCATCGTCAGCGTCCATGCCAAGGACATGGCGACCAACAAGGAGCAGTCGATCCGAATCACCGCCTCCTCGGGACTCACCGAAGAGGAGATCAAGCGGATGGTGCGCGACGCCGAGTCGCATGCGGCCGAAGATCAGAAGCGCAAGTCCGAAGCCGAGGCGCGCAACAAGCTCGACAACATGATCTACGCCACCGAGAAGACCCTCAAGGATCACGGTGCGCAGCTCGATGAGTCGGCACGCAAATCGGTCGAAGATGCGCTCGCCGAGGCCCGCACCAAGCTCGAATCCAAGGACGCCGGGGAGATGAACCAGGCGGCCGAAACGCTCGCGCAAGCCTCGCACAAGCTGGCCGAAGCGATGTACAGCAAGACTCGCCAAGGTCAGGCGGGAGCCCAGGCGCCCGGTGATGGTGGCGCGAGCAGTGATGGACAACAGGCGCATGGGAACGAGAGTGGCGGCGAGAAAAAGGAAGACGTGGTG
Organism: Binataceae bacterium (SeqCode); assembly: GCA_035504735.1. Classification (GTDB taxonomy): domain Bacteria; phylum Desulfobacterota; class Binatia; order Binatales; family Binataceae; genus JAJPIG01. The sequence continues at coordinate 12,038 of DATJRJ010000167.1, read as the reverse complement.
GATGCCGACTTCAAAGAGGTCAAGGAATAAAGCGCGCCGGTGCGCTGGGGACGAGTCCTCGTCCTAACTCACGATGACCGGTTTTTCGACGCGTGACCGGGTTTTTTTCGATGCGAGCCGCTTACCTCGGCGGCTCGCATCGAATAGTATCTTGCCCTGATGGCGACCAGCAGAAAGCGCGACTATTACGAAGTGCTGGGAGTTGCACGCGGCGTTTCCGAAGAAGAGCTGAAGAAGGCCTACCGCCGCCTCGCGATCCAGTGTCATCCTGATCGTAATCCCGGCAACAAGGAAGCCGAGGAACGCTTCAAAGAGCTCAACGAAGCCTACCAGGTCCTCTCCGATCCCGATCGCCGCTCCCAGTACGACCGCCTCGGCCACGCCGCCTTTGAGAATCATGCCGGCGGCGGCTTTGATTTCTCGCAAGGCTTCGAAGAGGTCTTCTCGGATATCTTCGGGGATTTCTTCGGCGCCGGCCGCTCGCGCTCGCGATCTCACAGCCGGCGCGGCGACGACCTGCGCTACGACCTCGAGATCGATTTTCACGAGGCCGCCCGCGGCATCGAGAAAAGCATCTCCTTTCAGCGCCTGGCGACCTGCGAGTCATGCAGCGGCAGTGGCGCGCGCAGCGGCGCGGCCGGCGTCCGCACCTGCCCCAATTGCCGCGGTACGGGCCAGGTCCGCACGCAGCAGGGCTTCTTCTCGATCGCGACCACTTGCGGACAATGCCGCGGTGAGGGGACGATCATCGCCGACCCGTGTCCAAAGTGTCAGGGACAGGGGCGCACGCGGCGCGCTCAATCGCTGGTGGTACGGATTCCACCCGGCGTCGATAACGGCTCACGCCTCAAGCTGCGCGGCGAAGGCGAAGCCGGCTCCAGTGGCGGGCCGGGCGGCGATCTCTACGTCGTCATCCATGTGCGCGAGCACGAGCTGTTCGCGCGCCAGGGCAACGACGTGGTGGTCGAAGTGCCGGTCAGCTTCCCGCAGGCTGCGCTGGGTGGCGAAATCGAGGTGCCGACGCTCGACGGCAAGGTCAAGATCAAAGTCCAGGCCGGCACGCAGTCGGGCAAGGTGATGCGTCTCAAGGGACGCGGCTTCCCCGATCTCCATGGCTATGGACGCGGCGACGAACTGGTCAAAATTCTGGTCGAGACGCCGCGGCGCCTGAGCGCCCAACAGCGCGAGCTGCTCGAAGAGTTCGCCAAGGCCTCGGGCGAGGACGTCAATCATCCGATGTCCAAAGGCTTCGTCGACAAGATCAAGCAGATGTTCGGCTAGGCCTCTCGCGCTCCTCGACTTCCGCCAAATCAGGCCCTCGCGCTCGCACTATCTGGCTCCGCGGCCTTGACCGGCGGAGAGATCGTTCCGGATCGATCCTCCGATACGCTTGCTCGCGGCTATCGAAAACTCGTATTGCTGCCCTTGGGCGATCCGAATCGATCCATCCCAAGGAGCTAGCCCAAGGAGTCATCCGATGAAACGCAGCAGCGAGCGAATCCTCACCACCCATACCGGCAGCTTGCCGCGTCCCGAACCGCTGGTCGCGATGCTCAAGGCCAAAGAGGCCGGCGCGCTGGCCGACCGCGCGGGATTCGAGCGCGACGTGAAGGCTGCAGTCGCCGACGCGGTGCACAAGCAGACCGACGCGGGCATCGACATCGTCAACGACGGCGAGATGAGCAAGGTCGGCTACTCAACCTACGTCACCGATCGGCTCACCGGCTTCGAGAGTGCGGCGCCGAGCTTCATGCTGCGAGTGGCGGACGTCGCCGATTTTCCGGGTTACGAACGGCGCTGGGCGGAGGACGTCTCGGTGACCTCGCTCAAGCGCCCGTGCTGCACCGGGCCGATCAAGTATCGCGGGCAGGCCGAGCTCGAAGCCGATTTTGCGAATCTCAAGGCGGCGCTGGCCGGCGTGAAAGTCGAGGAAGCCTTCATGAGCGCCGCTTCGCCGGGTGTGGTTTCGATGTTCCTCGAGAATCGCCACTATCCGACGCACGAGGCTTTTATCGGCGCGGTGGCAGACGCAATGAAGACCGAGTACGAGGCGATTTATCGCGCCGGCTTTGTGCTGCAACTCGATTGCCCCGACCTCGCGATGGGTCATCACGTGCGCTTTCCCGACAAGAGTGTCGCCGAGTTCCGCAAGATCGCGCAGACCCACGTCGAAGCGATCAATGCCGCGACCGCCGGCATTCCCGCCGATCGCGTTCGGATGCATCTGTGCTGGGCCAACTACCATGGGCCGCATCATCGCGATATCCCGCTCAAGGACATCATCGACATCATCCTGAAGGCGCGCCCGCAGGCAGTTTCCTACGTCGCCGCCAATCCGCGCCATGAGCATGAGTTCGAGGTCTTCAACGAGGTCAAGCTGCCGGCCGGCAAGCTGCTGATTCCGGGCGTCATCGATTCGACCTCGAACTTCATCGAGCATCCCGAGCTGGTCGCGATGCGCATCTGCAACCTGGCCCGCGTGGTGGGGCGCGAGAACGTGATCGCAGGTACCGATTGCGGTTTCGGAACCTTCGCCGGCAGCGCGACCGTCGACAGCGAGATCGTTTGGCACAAGCTCAGGGCGATGGCCGAGGGCGCGCGGCTCGCGACCAAGCGCCTGTGGTCGTGAAGTTCTGAAGTTCTAGCGTGCTCGCGCCGGTCTCCGCGGCTGCGGCGGGCGGCCAAGTTGTTCCATCAGCGCGCGGCGCATCACTTCGATCGGCGCGGGCACGCTGTTGAATAATCGAAATGCGAGCGCGCCCTGATGGAGCAGCATGGTGGCGCCGTCGACTGACGGTCGGCCCAGCTTCGCGGCCGGCTTCAGAAAGGGCGTGACGCGCGGCGCATAAACCAGGTCATAGAAGAGGCAATCGCGCGGCGTCGCTCGATAGTCGAGCGGTACAAAACGTGCAGTTTTCAGACCGAGCGGCGTCGCATTCATCAAGAGGGCGGCATCGGCCATCAATTCCGTATCGCGAAGCGCGTCAAGCCCCGCGGCCTCGATTAGGCTCGAGCGCGATGCGGGAGCGAAGCGCTTCGCCAAAGTCTCGGCGCGCGCGAGCGTCCGATTGACGATCACGATTCGGCGCGCCCGCAACCGCGCGGCGGCGACGATCGCCGCGGCCGCGGCTCCGCCTGCACCGATCACGATCGCGAGCCGGCCGGCCAGCGCGATACCGATTTCGAGCAGCGCCTGCTCGAGACCCCGCGCGTCGGTATTGTCGCCGTACAGAACGCCGCGGCGATTCACGATACAGTTGGCCGCGCCGAGCAGCCGCGCCTCGGCACTCAGCCGGCTGACGACCTCGAGTGCCGCCTGCTTGTGCGGCACCGTCAAGTTGACGCCGAGCAGATCGAGGGCCGGGATGGCGCGTAATGCCTCGGGCAGCCGCTCGAGCGTAACGTGACAGGCAAGGTACACGCGGTCCATCGCGAGGGCCGCATACGCCGCGTTATGGATCGCGGGTGAGAGCGAATGCGCGACCGGATCGCCGAATACCGCGGCGATTCGGGTGCCGCCGCTGATAGCGATGCGCTGCGACGCAGCCGCGGGCGGGCGCCTGGTAGTCAACGCCGGCAAGCCTCAGTGCGAAGCTTGCGCGGCGCGCGCGGCCCGCACCTCTTCAGCGGTGAACAGATAGACGTATTTGAGCCCGGCGTGCGCAAACGCCGCCGCGGCTCCTTCGCCGCGATCGACCAGTGCCAGCGCCACGGCCACTTCAGCTCCCGCCGCGCGCGCCGCTTCGGCCGCCTGCAGGCTGGAGCCGCCGGTCGTGATGGTGTCGTCGATTACCGCGGTGCGTGCTGCTTTGCGAAATGCGCCTTCGACGATCTGCTGCAGGCCGTGGGGCTTGATTTCCTTGCGCACGAAAAACCCGGTCAATGAGATTCGCCGCCGCCAGGCGGCGCCGATAATCGCGTCGGTAACCGGCAGTGCCCCCGCCGCCATCCCGCCGATCTGCTCGAGGCGGTTCTCAATCACCAGCTCGATCATCAGTTCGCCGGCCAGATAAGCGCCCTGCGGGAGATAGAGCGTGCGTTTGCAGTCGATGTAGTAATTCGAGGAGCGGCCCGAGGCGAGCGTGACCTGGTCGCGTTCGAAATAGGACTCGCGGGCCAGGAGCTGGAGCAGTTCTGTGCGTTGCGCGGTGTCCATCGTTGAGCCGCAATCTAGACGCTGGCGGCGCGGCGGACAAGGACCGGCGATCGCCGAATATCGGTCGCGAGCGGATATGCCATCGCGGACTGCGGGCTGCTATTATGCCGGTCGTGTTTTTCGCACCGTTCCTTTTCTTCTACTTTGTGATTTTCTTCCTGGTGTTGGCGCTTCTATTCGCGCTGATCGAGATTCATATCATCAACTTCGCTTTCCAGGCGGTCGGCCTGCCGCCGGAGCTCGCGTTCGTGGCGCTGCTGGCGAGCCTCATCGGCAGCTATATCAATGTTCCGATCGTGCGGCTCAAATGCGACCGCGTTCATGACGTCGATATCATCCACAAGTTCGGCGTTGCCTATCGGATTCCGATCCATCTGATTGGCGATTCAACCACGATTGCGGTCAACGTGGGCGGCGCGATGGTGCCGATACTGATTTCGATCTATGCGCTCACGCTGAAGCCGGAGGCGCTGTTTCCGGCGCTGGCCGGTGCGGGCGTGGTCGCGATCGTGGTTCATGTATTCGCGCGGCCGGTCCGCGGAATCGGCATCGCGGTGCCGATGTTCATTCCGCCGATCGTGGCGGCGCTTGCCAGCCTGGTGCTGGTGTCCTACGAATTGCAGCCGGTAGTCGCCTACGTGAGCGGCGTCGCAGGCACCTTGATTGGAGCCGACCTGGCCAATCTGCGGGGGATAAGGAATCTCGGCGCGCCGGTCGCCTCGATCGGCGGAGCCGGCACCTTCGACGGAATTTTTCTGACCGGCATCGTGGCGGTGCTGCTCGCCTGATACCCCGCGCACGCAAGCGATTCTAGGCCGGCTTGAATTTCACCAGCGTGCACTCCGGCGTCGCGTCCTCGAAGGTGACCGTCACCGGCATCCCGATCCGCACCTGCTCGGGCGGCGCGACGATGTTGGTGGTCATGCGCGGTCCCTCTTCCAGCTCGACGATCGCCAGCACGAAGGGCAGTTCCTTGAAGGCCGGCGTCGGCGCGTAACGGGACACGGTGTAGCTGTAGATCGTGCCGCGTCCGCTGACTTTTTTCCATTCGAGACGATCGGAAAAACAGTGCGGACAGAGCGGCCGCGGATAGTAGATGAATTGGCCGCAGCCCCCGCATTGCTGCAGTGCGAGCTCGTGGCGGCGCGCCGCCTCCCAGAACGGGCGGCTGGTGGGGCTCGGCTGCGGCAGGGGTTTGCCGTATTCGCTGATAAAGGCCGGACGATCGTTGTCTCGCCGTGCTTCGCTCATGATTGACGCTCCAGAATGATGCTGCACTGCTCGCTCATCACGCCGCCGTTGCCGTTGACATAGGCCAGCTTCGCGTCCTTGACCTGGCGCGCCTCGCCGCGGCCCATGAGCTGGCGGATTCCCTCGGTGACGTGCGACATGCCGCCGGCGAAACCGGCCTGGCCGAACGAAAGCTGCCCGCCATGAGTATTGCAGGGCAGGTCGCCGGCGTAAGTCAGATCATGATCCATCACGAACGGACCGCCCTGGCCTTTCTTGCAAAAGCCGGCATCCTCGAGCGTTACCAGCACGGTGATCGTGAAGCAGTCGTAGGGCTCGACCATATCCATGTCCGCCGGTTTCAGCCCGGCCATCTTGAAAGCCGCTTCAGCAGCCGGTTTGACGCACGAGGTGGTGACCGACGGCGCATAAGTGATGACTGAGTGATCGGAACATTCGCCCGCGCCGAGCAGCCAGACCGGCGGATGCTTCGAGCGTTTGGCGATTTCGGGCGAGACCACCACGAAGGCCGAGGCGCCGCATTGCGGGCTCACGATATCGAAGATATGGAGCGGGTCCGAGAGCATCCGCGAGTTCATCACCTCTTCGATCGTGAGCGGGCGGTCGTTGAAGCGGGCCAGCGGATTACGGAGCGCGTTGGCGCGTTGATCCACCGCGATCTTCGCGAGCTGCTCGGAGGTGGTGCCGTACTCGTGCATGTGGCGCTTCGCGATCATCGCGTACCCGAGGGTCGGCGCGATGTAGCCGTACGGCCATTCGAACTCGCGCTCCAGCGAGATCCAGGGAAACGGCATGCCGGTGGTGCGGTTGAGGTCGCCGCCAACGCATAACACCGCGTTGCACATCCCGGCGTCGATCGCCGCGGCCGCCCGCCAGAACATCCCGGTGCCGATTGCGCCGCCGGTATCGACGACATCGAGCATGCGCGGTTCGATGCCGATCATCTCGCAGAACGAGGCCGGGTAGAATCCCGCCGGATCGCTAAACGGCACCGCATTAAGCACGCCGTCGATATCTTTCTTTTCCAGGCCTGCGTCCGCGATCGCTTCCGCCGACACCTTGGCCATCAGGGACAGCGCGGTCTCGTTACCCGGTTCGCGAAACGGCCTCACCTCGCCAATTCCAATCGCTGCGGCCTTGCGCTTGAGACTCATAACGTTGCCTCCGATTCTGCGTTTCTAATTCGCAACGCTTAACACAATCGTTCAGGGCGCGAAAAGGGTCGCCGCCGCCGCGCGATCGAGTGAGGAGCAGATTACGAGCAGGTTATTGACCGCGCGCGCGGCAGGCCGGTAGTATTCGCGCGCGGGGTGGAGCAGTCTGGTAGCTCGCCGGGCTCATAACCCGGAGGTCAGAGGTTCAAATCCTCTCCCCGCAACCATCCACCGAAGTGGTTCGACCCCGGTTGAGTGTACCTTTCACTATTGTAGTTTTGGTCTAGAGGTCTGGACGCCTTTCCGAATCTTTTCCATCTCTTCCGCCATTGCGCCGGTCAGGCGTAGGCCATGTTTTCCTACGCCGAGCAGGCAGTACCAGGCATGCAGCACGCCGGAGTCTAGAGCGAAGAGCACGTGTTGTAGCCCTTTTTCACTAATGTCAGGTCCGTGAACAAACGTGAACTGTTTGTCCTCGCGTATATACCCTCTGGCACGCTCGATAATTGGGTTCAGGTGCTTAACCATGCATAGCTCGGAATAATGCTCGTAGTGCCGATTGACGAGCCTCTCTCGATCTCCTGATTTCTTTTCTGGTATGACCGCGAGCACCTTGCGGAGCATCGTTTTGACCTGATCAAAACTGATATCTGTTCTGGTATGGTTCAGCCAACGCTTGGCGTCAGCTTCGTCGCGAACCGCCTCTATCGTAAGCCATGCCTCAAAGATGCTGGTTGCGTGCGCGACCGATTGGATTCCATATCCGCGTTCAGCGTCGAGAACGAGGCAACGGAGGTCTGCGATTACGCGCTGAAGGAGCAGTGTCCGAACTATTTCAGCCTTGGAAAGGCGCTTTCCCTTCTCAGGCTCAATCTGAACGATCTGACTCGCCAGATTACAGATCCTGAAGGCGAGGTTGATATGATCAGTAAATTTCGTATCGATCGTTTTCTTTGCGATCGTTTCGAGATCTTCGCCTCTCTTTGTCGCCATAATCGAACGGCTAGCCCCCGGATGCAAATCCTAAACACAGGTCCTTCGCTTCCGCGCGGCGTTTCATTTTGGCTGACCGTTCATCCGGCGTAAGCTGACCAAATAGGCCCGCGACAGCCGGTGCCCCTCGGCGGCCGTTGTTCCATCGGGTGTCTGCGCAATGAGGCTTAGTGTCCGGGCAGGCGATGGAGGAAACCGTTTGGGTCAGGAGTCCAACGGATGCCAACCGGGCCGCTTTCGCCGCGTTCGACCCACTTGCCGCTATCATCACGCCGCAACGGTGTTGCTTGGATCTGGAAATCGATCGCCGTAAGCCGGATACCAAACCTCCTGGTTGGGCTTTTGAGAATAACTTCGTCAAGCTCCGGGCGATTTGCCGCTTCGAGATCTTGAATTACTGCGTCGACCTGCTTTCGTAGTTGTCCGGCATCCTGCAGGCATTCCCTTTCCTGGAGTACGACGCACTTGTCGAGAATCGAGTTGATCTCCTCCATGCCGATCCGATCGGGAAACCGATCTCGAAGTTTGTAGCCCTCACCGCGATGCGTCTGATAGACAGGGAGGTAACGCTCGCCAGCGACCATAGTCCACAATAGCTTTCCCAACGGAAAGACATCAAAGGTAGCGTTTACATCGTCCACGCGCCTTCCCGTAACGGCCCAAGGCGCCATCCACATGGTTGTTCCGGCTTTCTCGAAGGTCGCAGTTAGGCGAGTACGGTCGCCGTGTTCGAAGAAAACAATGCCGAAATCCCCGAGGACCAACCGGCCGTCCGCAGCGATGAAGACATTCTCAGCCTTTATGTCACGATGGACATATCCCTCGTTGTGTATTTCGGCCACGGCATCTACGATCGAAGAGAATGCCTTCAGCGCAGACAGTGCGTCGCCCTTGTACCGATCGATGTGCTGCGCGAGCGTGCCGCCCGGATGATACTCGGTCACGAACCATCGCTCGGCTACATTCTTGTCGAGCAGCTTCAAGATTCCCGGATGGTTGATCGATGTTAATGCCTCAACCTCACGTTTGAACCGCTCTTCGGCGGTTTTGGCTTCGTCGCTAACGTCTGCGGGAATATCGAACTGCTTCAGTGCCCCGATCTCGGTTGGGCTGTCCGGTCGTGTGAGTTCACCAATTGTTGCGATGAAATCGTTCAGCCGATCCTCACGGTCCGGAGTTGGCACCACGGCAGCGAGGTTTTCGATTGCGCGCAGCAGGTCGCGGCGGGCATTCTCAATTCGTACGACTCGTTCCGGCCGGCGTGCCCGGTGAACTGTACCCTGCCCGCCTTGTCCCAGCTTCGGCTCGATTAACTCCCATCCCCCTAACGTATTCATTTGGCCTCCAGAAGGTCGTGCGTTACCGCCTGCCTCGCGAGTCGAAACAAATCTTTTTCGCCGATTCGTTTTCCGGACGCACCGGCGATTCTGACGCCCTGTACCCTGCGCGCGCAAGATTTCGGCACCGGATGCATGTGCAACAGGAACGCTACCCGTCCAGCTATACGGCGGGCGTGACGCTCGTCTGTCGAGTAACTTCCGAGCTTCGATTCTTACCACCATCGCAGATCGCGGCTTCGCAGCGAATTGCGCTATTTTGATTGTGCGAGCTTATGGGCCAGCCGCTTGCGTCGGGGGTGACAATGGACGAAAGAATGTTGGTAACAGGAGAAAGCCTCGATTTCGTAACCAGTGAGATGGTCGAATACGTTGACGAGCCTGCCTTAGTTTCAGTGCCTACCGGCGTAGTACAGCGATGACGGGCAGAGCGAGCCTTTCAGAGCTGCTGGCGGATCCCGGATCTTCGGCGCCGGCGATAGTCTCAGTGTCTCCGTCGGTGGTCGTAACCTATAAGGCTCTGGCAGAGCAGATTGGGAGATTGTCCGGGCAACTTAGCCACGCCGGATTAAAAGAAGGCGATTGCGTGGCGATCGTCCTGCCCAACGGTCTGGAATTTCTTATCATCTTTCTCGCGCTGACTTGCGCAAAGTTGATCGCGGCGCCGATCAATCCTGCCTGCAAGCGCGACGAAATAAGGTTTTTCATCGAAGACGCGCGCGCACAAGCAGTCGTGGCCGAAGGATCGAACGTCGCGGTGAAGGAAGCCGCCGCTGGCCTTGATTTGCCGATATGGCAACCGCGGGTTGACCTGCGCGGTATCGTGGAACTGCCGGATCTGCCGCCAGGGTCGCGCACCAGCGTCGACGCTCCGAATCCCGACCAGGTCGCGTTATTCGCCTATACCAGCGGGACCACGGGCCGCCCTAAATGCGTGCCGCTTACCCACGCCAACGTGCTCTGGTCATCGCGCAATATCGCCTCACATTATGCGCTGACCCCGGCAGACTGCGGACTGGTGGTATTGCCGCTGTTTCATGGTCACGGTTTGATCGGCGCCACATTGTCAACCTTGGCGTCCGGAGGCTCCGTGATCGTACCACCGCGTTTCTCAGCTTCTGAGTTCTGGAAACTGTTTCGTGAGCATCATGCGACCTGGTATTCCGCGGTGCCTACTATTCATCAAGTGCTCCTGACAAGGGCGGAAAGCGACGGCGCGCCGCACCGCGGTCCGCGGTTCATTCGCTCGTGTTCGGCGGCACTCGCGCCGACAATTCTGACGAAGTTGGAAAATCGCTTCGGAACGCCGGTCTTGGAAGCATACGGAATGACCGAGGCGGCCCATCAGGTTGCTTCTAACCCGCTGCCGCCGCTTCCGCACAAGCCCGGCACCGTCGGACTCGGGGCTGGAATCGCTATCGTTGATAAGACGGGCCGGCACCTGGCGGCAAAAACTCCCGGCGAGGTAGTAGTGAGCGGTCCCAACGTGATGCGCGGCTATCGCAACAACCCTGAGGCTAATGCCGCAGCCTTCATTGATGGATGGTTTCGCACTGGAGACCTCGGTTTGATCGATAGCGACGGCTATCTAGCGCTGACCGGGCGTATCAAGGATCTGATCAATCGCGGTGGAGAGAAAATCTCACCCCCCGAAGTCGAGGCCGTGTTGCTCGAGCATCCGGCGGTAGCCGAGGCTGCGGTTTTCGGAGTGCCTGACGCGAAGTACGGTGAAGAAGTCTCGGCCGCGGTGGTGCTCCGAGGTGACGCCACCGCACAGCAACTCCGAGCGTACTGTGGAACCCGCCTGGCCGATTTCAAAGTGCCCAAGCTGATCCATATAGTTTCCGCGATACCCACAAATGCTATGGGTAAGGTCCAGCGCAGCGACCTGCCAGCTTTGTTCTCCTAAAAGCCGAGCGCACACTCTTGTGCGGCCCTTTTTCACGCCCGTTTTCAACCTAAATTCGTACCAAATAAATTCGTACCAAGGAGGAGGTTTTGATCATGGCGCTACCGCTCGAAGGAATTAAAGTTATTGACTTCACCGGCGTACAGGCTGGTCCGGCATGCACGCAGTTGCTGGCGTGGTTCGGCGCGGAGGTGCTGAAAGTCGAGCGACCGGGCGTCGGAGATGTGACGCGTCACCAATTGCGGGACGTCCCGAATTTGGATGCGCTGTACTTCATCACGCTTAATAGCAACAAAAAGTCGCTGACATTGAACACCAAGACGCCGGAAGGCAAGGCGATTATGGAGAAGCTGATCCGCCAGGCCGACGTGCTGGTCGAGAATTTCGCGCCCGGTGCGATGGACCGCATGGGCTTCACCTGGGAGCGTATTCAAGAACTCAACCCGCGGCTCATCTTCGGCTCAATCAAGGGCTTCAGCGAGGGTTCGCCGTACGCGGACCTCAAGGTTTATGACAACGTGGCGCAGTGCGCCGGCGGCGCCGCCTCGACTACTGGATTCTGGGACGGCCCGCCGACGGTCAGTGGTGCGGCGCTGGGAGACAGCAATACCGGAATGCACTTGGCGATCGGCATCCTGACCGCGCTGATCGGCCGCGCGAAGACCGGCAAAGGCCAGAAAGTGGCCGTGTCGATGCAGGACGCAGTGTTGAATCTGTGCCGCGTCAAGCTGCGGGATCAGGAGCGGCTGGATCATGTTGGGTATCTGGAAGAGTACCCGCAGTATCCGAATGGAAAGTTTGGCGATGCGGTGCCGCGCGGCGGTAACGCAGGCGGCGGCGGCCAGCCGGGCTGGGTACTCAAATGCAAGAATTGGCAAACCGATCCGAACGCCTACATCTATTTCACGATCCAGGAGCAGAATTGGGCGCGGACCTGCGAGGCCATCGGCAAGCCACAATGGGCCACGGATCCGGCCTACACCACTGCTCGTGCGCGGCAGGACAAGATCTTCGATATTTTCGCTGAGATCGAGAAGTGGCTGGCCGACAAGACCAAATTCGAAGCCGTTGACATCCTTCGCAAGTTCGACGTGCCATGCGGACCGGTTCTATCGATGAAGGAAATCGAGAACGATCCGGCCCTGCGCGCCAGCGGCTCGATCGTCGAGGTGGATGAGGAGATTCGCGGCAAGTATCTGACGGTCGGCAGCCCGATCAAGTTCTCCGACTTCACGCCG
>DATJRJ010000166.1:0-13767 GCA_035504735.1 Binataceae bacterium (SeqCode) | reverse complement strand
GTTCCTGGACGAGACTGCCAGCATCTGCCCGAGTTGCTCGAACGGCTGCAACATCATGATTTCCGCCTACAAGAACCGCATCTGGCGCCTGACGCCGCGGCGCAATGACGCGGTCAACGACACCTGGATGTGCGATGCGGGACGGCTCAACTATCGCTATGTTACCGATCCCGAACGCCTGCGCGCGCCGCTCGTCGACGGTGCGCCCGCGACCTGGAATGAGGCGCTTGATCGGGCCGGCGCAGCACTCACCGATTTCCGCCAGGGCCACGGCGGGGGTGCGCTCGGTGCGCTGGTTTCGCCGCATCTTACCAATGAGGAAAACTTCCGCTTCGGCGAGCTGATGCGTGCGCTCGAGGCCGGCCATCTCGCGATGGCGGTGAAGCATGGCAAGGCCGATGACTTTCTGATCAAGGCCGAGAAGGCTGCCAATGCACGCGGCGTGCGCGAGCTGAAACTCGTGTCGGGCGCCGACGATGGGCTCGAAGCGCTGCTCGCCGCGATCGAAAACGGCGCAGTCAAGGGACTTTATCTCTGCGGCGACGACTTGCTGGAAACGGTGCCGACCGCGCGCCTCGATCGCATTTTCGGCCGGCTCGAACTGCTGATCGTCCAGGCCTTGCAGCCCAGCGACCGCTTCGCGCGCGCGAACGTAGTTTTTCCGAGCACCACCTTCGCCGAGAAGGAAGGCACCTTTACCAATCACGCTGGCCGCGTGCAGCGCATCCGCAAGGCGCTCGATACGCCCGCCGGATGGCTCAGCGACGGCGAGATTTTCACCTATCTGCTGAATGCAGTCGCGGCGCGCGGCGAGAGCTTTACGATCGATGGCGTCTGGGACGGAATGGGTCGTGAGCGCACGGTCTTCGCCGCGCTGAACCTCGACGAGATTGGTCCGCGCGGCCTGCCACTGGCTGCGGCGGCTAAATGAGCGGGCGATGGCGGCGCGCGTAGTCAAAGTCATTCGGCCGGAACCGATGACGCGGCGCTGGATGCCGATTCTGATCGGACTCGGTGTCGCCGCGTCTCACTTCATGCGCAACCTGCTCGGGTTCGTGCGCGGCCGCCAGGACTTCACGGTCTGTTATCCCGAACAGCGCTTCGTGCAGGCGCCCGCGATGCGCGGGATGCCGGTGCTGGTGCAGATGCCCAACGGCAAGGAGCGATGCGTTGCGTGCGGACTTTGCGAATGGGCCTGCCCGACCAATTGCATCACGATCTTTCCGGCCGAGACGACCGACGAAGTCGAACGCTTCCCCGAAGTCTTCGATATCGACATGTCGCGCTGCATGTTTTGCGGCTTGTGCGAGGAGGCCTGCCCCGAGGAAGCCATCGTAATGAGCCGGCAGGTCGAGATTTCCACCTACTCGCGGCGCGGCTCGATGTGGCACAAGGACGATCTGCTGGTGCCGGAGGCCGAGCTGAAAACCCGCCTCGACTACCTGAGACCCCACTATGCCCGGCGATAACCCACAGCCGCCCGCCAGCCCGGCCCCGGCCGAACTCCCCGCGCTGTCAGCGCTGATGGCCGCGGTGCTGAAGAGTGTCGGTGCGCTGGCGCTCGAACATCACGCCGATTACGGCGACGATCGAATTCACGTGGCGCGCGAGCATATCGCCGAGGTTTGCCGGGTTCTGCGAGATACGCCGGAGCTGGCCTTAGACATGTGTCTCGACGTGACAGCGGTCGACTATTTCGGCAATCCTGACGGCTTTCGGATGCCGGCGCGAATCTGGGACGAGAATCGCGCGGAGTGGCGTATCCCCCCGCAATCGCGCCATCACCTGATTCCGCCGCCACGCGGGCCGGAGCCGCGCTTCGCCGTGGTCTATCATCTGCTCTCGACGCGCCATCTCCATCGCCTGCGCATCAAGGTGCGGGTGCCCGAGGACGACCCGACGATCGAGACCGTCAGCACGATTTGGCCGAGCGCCGACTGGCTCGAGCGCGAGACCTACGACCTCTACGGGATTCACTTCACCGGGCATCCCGATCTGCGCCGTATCTATTTGTACGATGAATTTGTCGGCCATCCGCTGCGCAAGGATTACGCGAAGGAGCACGAACAGCCAATCGAGGAGTATGCAGGACCGGGCGCCAAGGAGCCCCGCCGTCCAGAGATCGAATATGCCGGACCCGCAAGCAAAGACCCCGAACGTATCCGCTGAGCAGCCGCCGCGCCGGAGCCAGGATCTACGGCTCGGCGATATCGATCCATCGCTGCATACTCAGCCGATGCGGCTGCAGTTCGGCCCCTCGCATCCGGCCACCCACGGTACCGTGAAAATCGTGCTCGACCTTGACGGCGAGCAGATCGTTGATGCTGACGTGCAGGTCGGCTACCTGCATCGCGGCTTCGAGAAGGAATGCGAGACCGGCTACTACTATCAGAACATCCCGTACACCGACCGGCTCAATTACAGCTCGCCGATCTTGTGCAATACCGCCTACTGCATGGCGGTCGAGAAGCTGCTCGGCATCGTGACCCCCGAGCGCTGCGACTTTATCCGCGTGATCGGATGCGAGCTGTCGCGGATGGCCGACCATATGCTGTGCCTTGGCTCCTCGGCGATGGAGCTGGCGGCTTTCACGCCGTTTCTTTATCTGCTCGAGGCGCGCGAGCTGGTGCTCGATCAGATCGACGCGCTGTGCGGCGCGCGCGTCACTACCAACGCCATCCGGATCGGCGGCGTGATTTCCGATCTGCCTGAAGGGTTTCGCGAGTTCTCGACCGTCAAGCTCGATCGCGTGATTCAGTTGATCAACGACTCGCATAAGATGCTGACCGACAACATCGTTTTCCGCCGCCGCATGGAAGGCACCGGCTATCTCTCGCCGCAGGACCTTATCGGCTACGGCGTGACCGGGCCGATGTTGCGCGCGGGCGGAATACCGCTCGATTTGCGCCGCACGCAGTCCTATCTGGTTTACCCGCAGCTCGATTTCGATGTCCCGGTCGGCGAGCATAGCGACAACTTCGACCGCTACCTGGTGCGGATGGAGGAGATTCGCCAGAGCCGCCGGATGATCGCCCAGTGTCTGGAGCGGATTCCCGCTGGGCCGTTCAACGTCGAGGATCCGCGCGTGCGGTGGCCGGCCAAGAACCAGGTCTTCGGCCGCATGGAAGAGCTGATCGATCAGTTCAAGCTGGTGACCCAGGGCGGGTTGTTTCCGCCCGGGGAGGTTTATTTCGGGCTGGAGTCCTCCAACGGCGAGATCGGCTTTTACTTGGTGAGCGACGGCACCGGCAAGCCCTACAAGTGTCGCGTCCGTTCGCCGAGCTTCTCCAACATGAGTCCGCTGGGACGCTCGCTGATCGGCCGGCAACTGGCCGACGTGGTGCCGACCTTCGGGATGACCAACATGATCGGCGGCGAATGCGATCGGTGATCTGATGCTGCTCTCTGCGACTACCCATGACCGGATTCACGAGGAAATCTCGCATTACCCCAATCCGCGCGGCGCGCTGCTGTTCGCGCTCCATCAAGCGCGCGACGAGCTCGGACGGCTGGGCCGCGACGCCTATGCCGAGGTCGCCGCGATATTTGGAATGCGCGCGGGCGAGGTCGCCGAAGTCGCCTCATTCTACTCGCTCTTCACGCAGCCGACTGGACGGGCGGTGTTTCAAGTCTGCACCAACCTGCCGTGCTGCCTGCGCGGCGCACGCGAAATCGTCGAGTTGCTGGAAGATCGCATCGGCTCCAAGGCCGGCACCACCTCGCCTGACGGCCGCTTCGCGATCAGCGAGGTCGAGTGTCTGGGCTCGTGCGGCACGGCGCCGGTCGTGCAGATCAATCGCAATCCGTTTCTCGAAAACGTCACGCCGGAGTCGATCGCGGAGCTGACGAGCGCGCCCGAAGCGGCGATCGCCGCGCAACGCCCGGCGCCGATCATCTCGATCATCCCTGATGTCGTCGACGGCTATCTGCTGCCGCCGAATGGCGCGAGCTGGCTGACGATCGACGACTATCGCGCCAACGGTGGCTACCAGGCGGTGGTCAAGGCCGGGCAGATGACGCCTAAGGACATCGCCAACCTGGTCAAGGACGCGGGCCTGCGCGGGCGCGGCGGCGCAGGCTTCGTCACCGGGCTTAAGTGGACTTTCATGCCGCCCAAGGATGATCGGCCGCGCTACCTGGCCGTCAATGCCGACGAAAGCGAGCCGGGCACTTTCAAGGACCGGCAGGTAATGGAGCGCAACCCGCATCTGATGCTGGAAGGCATCATGATCGCCTCGATGGCGATCGAAGCAAATGCCGCGTTCATCTATATTCGCGGCGAATACATCGTTGGCTATCAAAGCGTCCGTGATGCGATCGCCGATGCCTACCGGGTGGGAATCCTCGGCGAGACAGCGCTCGGCTTCGGCCGCCGCTTCGATATTCATATCCAGCCCGGCGCCGGCGCCTACATTTGTGGCGAGGAGAGCGGGATGCTCGAATCGATGGAGGGACGCAAAGGCCAGCCACGCAAGCGGCCACCCTTTCCGGCGCAAAAGGGCCTGTGGGGTCAGCCGACCACGGTAGATAACGCCGAGACCGTCGCTCATGTGCCGGCGATAATTATCCGCGGCGCCGAATGGTTCAAAGGCGAAGGGGTCGAAAAGGCCGCCGGCCATACGCTGTTCGGGGTTAGTGGCCACGTCAAGCGGCCGGGCGTGTTCGAGCTCAAGCTGGGCGTCAAGCTGCGCGATCTGATCTTCGAGTACGCCGGCGGGCTGGAGGAAGGCCGGACTGTCAAGGCGGTGATACCGGGCGGAGTCTCGATGCCGGTGCTGCGCGGCGATCAGATCGACATCGCGATGGACCACGAGTCACTCCGCAAGGTCAACACTTTGCTCGGCACCGGCGGCGTGATCGTGATGGATGATCGGACTTGTACGGTGCGCGCCGCGCTCGTGATCGCGCGCTTTTTCGAGCATGAATCCTGCGGCCAATGTACCCAATGCCGCGAGGGCACCGGATGGCTCTACCGGGTGTTGGGGCGTATCGAACGCGGCGAGGGCCGCCCCGAGGACCTCGCGACGATCGTCGATACTGCCGACTATCTGGAAGCGAAATGTATCTGCGCGCTGTCCGACGCCGCGGCTTGGGCGGCGTCCAACTTTCTGCGCCAGTTCCGCGCCGAGTTCGAGGCCCATATCAACGAACATCGCTGCCCTCTGCCGGAGAGTTTCAGGATATGAGCCATCCCGTGCGCCGCACCCCGATCGTCGAGCTGCTGGGCACGCCCCATCGCACCGAGGGCAGTCTCAACGATCCGCGTCTCTACGACGAGAACGGGTTCCGCTTTAATGAGAAGTGGATCTATACCGACCTGACCCACGATCCGGCTGGCGTGCCGATGCGGATAATCTACTGGTGGCGTTACGATTTCGTCGGCACGGTGGTTCGCGCCAACGCCGATGAACCGTGGCGGCCGGATAACAGCCTGCCCGAGGCCGTCGCCAAAGCCGATCCCCGCCTCGCACCTATCGACCCCGCGAATAACCCGCCGCTCACGCCGAGCAATCAGCATCGGCCAGCCTCGCGATGCAAAGACCCGTCGGATCTTGGTGGTCATCGCGAGGACAATGACACGCTGGTCTAATTAACACACCGATAATCCGCAAAAAGCGAAGCTTTCGCGGTAGTTCGTCAAGTTATTGCATTTCCGCGAATTTCTGAGCTTCGCCCCCCGATCAATCGCGACCGAGCCTAGGGACCGAAAGCGCCCCGAAATTGGGCCTTTTTCGCTCGTTGCTAAGCCTGAAACGTGAGTTAGGTTGGTGCTTGAGAGTTTGGCATGCGATTCGCTCTAACAACCCCCGAACAGCGAATCCGGCTGAAACGGAGGAGGAGGAAAATAGCGATGAATCTAACTGCAATATCGATCTTTGCGGTCGCGCTCGTAGCGGTGGCCGTGGCCAACTGGTACGTCTGGCAGACCCAGGCTGACGATCGTTTGCGTCGCTTCCAGAGACTGCTACGTAGCTAAGTATCGCAATCAAACAAGAGAATCCGGCCGCCGGCGAACTCGCCGGCGGCCTTTTTCTTTTTCGATTCCAGCCGCCCGAGCCTTTTGGCTCTTCAGGCGGTCAGACGGCAACGCTAGTAGTTTCGCTTGTTACCGTTGTTGTTGGGGTGCTCATTGGGATGAGGGGCCATCTCGTTGGTATGGTTCGGACCATTATACGTGCCCATGTTATGACCCGGAGGCACGCCCATCTCATGCTGCGGATGCTCCGCCGGCGGATACTCATGATGATGCTCAGCGCTGGCCGACTGCCAGTTCGGATGATGTTCCTTCACCCAGTCGGGGCGATTCTTTTCCCACCACTCGCGGTTATGCCATTGATGTGTCGCCGGGTCGGTATAACCGTAATTGCGCATTTGCGCATAGTCTGATTCGGTTATCCGATGGTTCCACTCCGGTTTCCAGCCGCCGTTGGGTCCTTTTCCCCAGCGGTATGCGTAACGGCCGCCCTGGCGCTCGAACATGCCTGGATGCGTCTGTATCGCCCTGCGAAGCTGGTCATGGTCGGCCAAAAACGAATGGAGCTCCGGATGCTCGTCGAGGTACGCCTTGTTGTCGACCAGGTCAGGATTCCTCTGCAGCTGCGAGGCAACCTGAGGATGGTTATTCAGGAAACCATTGAAGCTATTCACGTCTCCTTGGGTGACGTATTGCGCCGCCGCCGGTAATGCCAGCGCGCAGGTTAACGCGAATGCGGAAAACAAGGTAAGCGCTGTTTTCATTCCAAATCTCCCTTCTACCTTCTCGTGCTAAGCTCTTCAAAAGCGGCAGCTCTCTTTCGCCACCTTAGCCATCGCATTGAGATGCCGCTGATTAAAGCGTAGCAATCCTTCGGCCAATGTCGGGCGGCTCCTTTGCCAGCAATAGCAGCATAATAAACTAGCGAGCTATTCACCAGCGGACTTTTCTGGGGTATGGTCCAACGCAATTCGGTTTCCACGAGCTCAAGAGGCGGAAAATGGCCGAGAAGAAATATCGCGTGCTGATTACCGAGCCGGTCGGCGGCGACGCTGGGGCCAATATGGAGAGCGCTCTGCGCGATGCAGGCTGCGAGATCGTGCTTGGCCGGCCATTCACCGACGCCGCGAGCATCTATTCCGAGGATGAGCTGAAATCGATGGTTCGCGAGATGGACGCACTGCTGGTCAGCTCGCGCGAGCTGTTTACGCGGGCCGTCATGATGGCCGGACCGCGTCTGGTAACCATCGCCAAGCTCGGAATCGGGGTTGAAAGAATCGACGTCAAGGCCGCCACCGAGCTGGGGATCGTGGTCAGCAACACGCCGATACCTGAAAATTACCTCGCGGTTGCTGAGTACGCGGTCGCCTTCATGCTGGCGATGGCCAAGCAGCTCAAGCCCGGCGATCAGCAGGGGCGGGCCGGACGCTGGCGCAGTATCGTCGGCACCTTTATGCGCGGCAAGACGGTCGGCCTGGTCGGATTTGGCCGGATTGGCTCTCGGGTTGCCAGCCTGCTCACGCCTTTCGAGGTTCGGCTGCTGACCTTCGATCCGTTCGTCAAGCCCGAACGTGCGGCGCAAGCGGGCGTCGAGCTGGTGAGCCTGGACCGGCTGATGTCCGAGTCGGATTTCGTCAGCCTGCACGCGGTAGTGACGGCAGAAAATCGCAACCTGATCGGCGCCCACGAGCTCGCGCTGATGAAGCCGACGGCCTACCTGATCAATACCGCGCGTGGGGCCCTGATCGATGAGACGGCGCTCGCTGCCGTGCTGAAGGCCGGACGAATCGCGGGGGCGGCGTTGGACGTTTTCGAGCCGGAACCGCCGCCGCCTTCCAGCCCGTTGCTATCCGACGAACTCGCCACCCGCGTGCTGATCACGCCGCATGTCGCCGGCATGAGCCCGGAGCTGATCGCCAAGATGCCGATGGTGCAGACCGAGAACTGTATCCGGGCGCTGAGGGGCGAGCGTCCCGAATACGTCGCGAATCCCGACGTGATGCCGCGCTGGCGCGGCCTCAAACCCGCAGCGCGCTGACCGCCGACGACCGCCGCGCCGTCCGCTCGTACATCGCCACCGGTCCTTATCCTCCAAGTGCTTCGCGCAGCGCGTTGCAGGTCTGTTCGAGCGCCGCTTTGGCTTGGTCGATCTGCGAAGTCATGTTGAAGAAGCCGTGGGTCAATCCTTCGTAACGTTTAGCGACGACCGGCACGCCGGCTTGGCGCAGCTTTTCGGCATAGGCTTCGCCCTCGTCACGAAGTGGATCGAAGCCGGCCGTAATCACGAGCGCCGCCGGCAGTCGGCTCAGATCATTCGCACGCGCCGGATTGACGTAAGGATTGGCGCCATCCTGCGCGTTGCGCAGGTAGTGATTCCAGAACCACGCCATGTCAGCACCCGACAAGACGTATCCGTCCTGCGCGAATTCCTGATGCGACCGCTCGGTCATCGCCGGATCGAAGGCCGGATAGATTAGCATCTGGTAGCGTATTTTTGGGCCGCTGCGGTCGCGGGCCATCAGCGCCACAACCGCCGCGAGATTTCCGCCCGCGCTGTCACCACTCACCGCCAGTTGTCCCGCGGGATAACCGAGCGCGGCGGCATTTTCGGCCGCCCAGCAGGTCGCGGCATAGCTGTCGTCCGTGGCGGCGGGAAACTTGTGTTCAGGTGCCAGCCGGTAGTCGACCGAGATGATCAGGGCGCCCGACTCGGCGGCCAGTGCCCGACAGGTCGGGTCGTGACTGTCGAGATTACCGAGCACCCATCCGCCGCCATGGAAAAACAGCGCCGCGCCGCATGGCGATTGGCCGCGAGGATAGTACAGCCGCACTGGGATCGGGCCGGCGGGCCCGGGAACCGCCCGATCCTCGCTGCGCCCGATTTCCGCCACTCCGCCGCGCCGGAAAAATTCCAGGCGCTCCCCGAATGCGGCGCGCGCCTCGACCGGCGTCATCCCGCGAATCGACGGCGCACCCGCGGCCGCTATCAGGTCGAGGATCTTCTGCATCTGCGGATCGAGCGTCATGGTGTTACTCCTTAGTCGGGCGGCGGGGGAAAGCACGGCAGTTTCGGCATGACCCCATAATCGTACACATTGCCGCGCCAGTGAAAAGTTCCAAAGCGCGGTCCGTAATCCGTAACCAGGTCATTGAATTCGTCCTGGTCGTCAGGATCGTCTTCAGCCTCCGGGGTGTAGGCGATATAGCTGCTGGCGCCCGGCCTCAGCCAGCTATTGATGGGCGGCTGGAAATCCATCTGCTCGAAATGAATCGCCGGCCGCCATCCATGCGCGTCGGCCTCCGGATCGGTGATGACCTTCCATTTTGGTGAGCCCAGCTCGCCCTCTAGCGTCAATTCCCGATAATGCAGCGCGCCGCTCGGCTCGGTGCGGAATTCGATTATCAACGGCGCCTGCATCTCCAGCGAGTCGCACGCCTCACGCTGGTCTTTGGAACTTTTGTTGCCGCTGGATGAGGAAGACATCGTCGCCTGCGCTGCCAGCCCAATGATTCCGTAACCGACCGTCTCGACCGCTCCAATCGCTACCGGCGCGAGCTCCATCGCCGCCATGAAACAACCTCCGAGCATCAGCATCATCGGCAGCGCGCCGCATAGCAGTGCGATTCGTAGCGGACTCAGAGAACGCCCCAGGCGGCCTCGGTCGGATTTGCGCCGCGAGACCTTTAATCGAAACCGCCGACCGTCCGGCAACCCATCCTCCAACCCGGGACTGGCTGCGGAAAGATCGCCGGGTGAAGGTAGAGTCCCGCTGGCCGCAGGCTTGGTCAATACTGATCCGAGCGGTCTGGTGCTGAAAGGTAAAGTTAAAGAATAAAGCTTACGGTGGCGTGCGGATCGAGCGCTTCGAGATCGAGAATCGCGGTGCGCCGATGAATCCTCAGTTCGCCATCGACGCGCCGGAAGACGTACTCGTAGTGGCCGACATATGGATCAACGTGACGATTGCGAATCCGGTAGACCAGGAACGACGCCATCGCCTTGACCTCATCGCCGTTGGTCTCGTTCACGCGCACGTTGGTGACGAAGCGCCGGGTCCGCGACCACGGGAATTCGCGATGGGCATGGCGCGACAGCAGGCGATCGACGCGCGCCTGCAGACGGGTGAAGTCGTCGTCGATAAGGCCAAGCGTCTCACCGGCCTGTCCCTCGGGCAGGTCGGTGGTCGGCACCCAGTAACGCGCATCCTTGGTAAAGAGCCCGAGCCAGTCCTGCAGGCGCCACTCGTCGAGCAGCGCGGCTTCCATCGTGAAGAAGCGCTCGACCTCACGCTCCAGATCGGCCGGCTTGCGCCGCGCCACCCGGCCGTTCGATTTCTCCGGCACGGCGGCGTTACTTTCCTGCCGCGGCCACGCCGTTGCCGGCGAACTTGAGATCGTCGAAGCGCGCGGCGCGTTCGCGGCCGAGCATCTGCGCCTGCCATTGGCGCCAGAATGCGCGCATTGGCAACTCGTCCATCACCTCCGGATCGCGATTCATGCCCTTCGAGAAATCCGACCATTCAACCGCTTCCGAGCGGAAGCCGTCCTGGCACGATTCGATCGCCTCGAGGTCGTCAGGATGCGCGAAGCCGCCGGGACCGAGGAAGCTCACAAAGTTGTTGAGCCGTCGCTCCAGTTGCTCCTGCGACTCATCTTTGGGCGCCAGCGCATAAACCGTCAGCCGTACCGCGTCTGGACCGACCGGCTCGAAGTAACGCAGCGTAATCGCCATCACGTCGTGGAACACGAAGTTGGGATAAATCAGAAACAGCCGAAAGGTATCGCACATCTGTCCGGCGCGCTCCGGCCCGAAGCGCTCGAAGATTCGCTGGCGCACGCGATTGATCTCGCCGCGCGCCGCCTCCCCGAACATCGGATGCCAGTGCGCGATGGGCCGCGCCACCCCGCTCGGAGCCGATTCGCCGACCCCGTGGCCGTTGCCGAGCGAACGGCCGTGGCCGCCCGCGCGGATGCCGAAGGAGTCAGCCTCGCTTTGCTGGTCGAGGCCTTTGAACTTCGCCATGTAGCTGAAGTAGGTCGTATGCAGCGGTGGGGCG
Source organism: Binataceae bacterium (SeqCode) (assembly GCA_035504735.1). Taxonomy (GTDB): domain Bacteria; phylum Desulfobacterota; class Binatia; order Binatales; family Binataceae; genus JAJPIG01. Next base: position 2,736 of record DATJRJ010000166.1, on the reverse strand, counting down.
TGGTAGGTGTCGAGGCTGTTGGTCGCCATCAGCTTCCAGTTGGCCCGCACCGTGTACATCTGGGTGCCGGCCACCACCCGCCATCCGGCTTCCGACTGGTCGAGAATCAAGTCCATGTAATCCCGGGCGCCGTCCAGATAGTTGATGAGCGGCTGCGCATCGGGATCGAGATTGACGAAGTAAAGCCCGCGATAGTTATCGACGTGGGGCGGCGACTTGAGCGCCAGTTCGGCGCGGTTGAAATTTTCCGGATAGCCACCGGCATCGGGTATCGCGATGAGCTGGCCCAGGTTGTTGAAGGTCCAGGCATGGTAGAAGCACTGGAAGCTGGTGGCGTTGCCCTGATCGAGGCGGCAGACCTTGGCGCCCCAATGCGTGCAGGTGTTGAAAAACACGCGCACCACGCCGTCCTTGCCGCGGATAAAGATCAGCGGGCGGCCGGCGACCTCGCGCCGGCGGAAATCGCCGGGCTTCTCGATTTCGGACTCGTGGCCGATATAGAGCCAGCTCCGGCCGAATACCAGCTTGCGTTCGAGCTCATAGATTTCCGGCGAGGTCATCACCGAGCGATGCACGCGAAAGGTCTCGCGCGCGGGGTCTTCAGCGATCAGGCTTTCGATATCCATATGGAACTCCGAACTGGAACATAGCGCGCCCGCTACGCGCCGCGCAATTTATCGGGCAACCAGTTCTCCCAGCCCCAGACGAGTATGGCTGAGACTCGCATCCGCCGGATTACACGCTTGCGGGGCGGGCGCGCTATGATGAGGGGGACCATGGAAGCACCCCAAGCACCGGTTGATGCTGCGAAAATCAGTGGCTACCACGCGCACATCTATTACGATGACGCGACGCGGGCGGCCGCCGCGTGGCTGCGCGAGCAGATCGAACGGAATTTCACGGTGCGAATGGGCCGCTGGCGCGAAGAACCGGTCGGACCGCATCCGCAATCGATGTACCAGGTTGCGTTCGATACCGCCGAATTCGCGCGCGTCGTGCCGTGGCTGATGATCAACCGGCGCGGCCTCTCTATTCTGGTTCACCCGGAAACCGGCGACAATTACGCCGACCACGCGATCAACGCGCTATGGCTCGGCGAGAAGCTGAAGCTGCGCCTTCAGTTCTTCGGCCGCGACGGCTAGATAAATCAGACATTCTGAACGGAGTATCGCGTTCGGCTCCACTCAGGGTAGCGCCGCGAAGACTCCCGGCATTCTCCGCGGCGCTCAGAACCGCCGCATGGCCCTGGGCTGAGCTTCTAGGCGTCCGGACGAGCCATCACGGCGCCGCAATGCTTGCAAGTGCGCGCCGCTTCATCGGCATAGAACTTTTCGATATTGCGGCTGAAGAGTGTGAAATCGGACAGGTAAAAGTCGACTTTGTGGAGTTCAGCGCGGCATTTATCGCAATACCAGACCAGACCATCGAGCTCGTCGGGACGGCGCGGGCGCTCGATCACCAGGCCGAGCGTGCCCGGCGGACGCTGTGGCGAGTGCGGCACGAACGGCGGCAGCAGAAAGATCTCGCCCTCGCGAATCGGGATGTCACGATGCCGGCCGTCCTCGAATACGCGCAAGGTGATGGCGCCTTCGAGCTGATAGAAGAACTCCGCGCCGGGATCGATATGGTAGTCGGTGCGCGCGTTCGGCCCGCCGATCACGTTGACGAAGAACCCCGCCTCGTTATCCCAGATCTGACGGTTCCCGACCGGCGGCTTAAGCAGATGGCGATGCTGGTCGATCCACTCTTTGAAATTTATTGCTGCAAGGCTCATCGGAATCACTCCCTGGCGCTTGGCGCCCGAGGCCGGGTTCTCTGCCAACATTATTAGTGCAAGCTGGCTCCCGGCGATAGCGGCGCATCGCGTGAATCACGCCAATAGTTGATTGATCGGGTGGGTCGCTCAGCTAGACTGAAATTCAGAATGGCTATTCAGTCAACCATGATGAACTATGCACTGACGCCGGTGCATTTCCTGGAGCGGGCAGGGCGCTACTTTCCCAAGGTCGAAATCGTTTCGCTCCTGCCCGATCGCACCGTGCATCGCACCAACTACGGCGCTTTTTATCATCGCGCGCGGGCGCTGGCCGCCGGACTGCAGCGCGCCGGCCTCAGGCGCGGCGATCGGGTCGCCACCCTGATGTGGAACCATTATGCGCATCTGGAGGCTTACTTCGGCATCCCCGCCGCAGGCGGCGTGATCCATCCGCTCAACCTGCGGCTGCATCTCGATGACATCGCGTATATCGCTAAGCATGCCGAGGATCGCTTTCTGATCGTCGACGACGCGCTGCTCGACCTCGCCGGACAACTGCGCAGCAAGGTCGATTTCGAGCGCGCTATAGCGGTGCCGCTCGGCGGGCGCGCAATTCCCGCCGGATACGAGGATTACGAAGCGATGCTGCTCGAGGCGCCGACGGATTTCACCTATCCGGACTTCGACGAGAACGAGCCGCTCGGCATGTGTTACACCTCAGGCACCACCGGGCGGCCGCGCGGAGTGGTCTACTCGCATCGCTCGACGACAATACATACCTACAACATCACGCTGCTCGGCGGTGACGCGATCACCCATCGCGACGTGGTCTGCGCCTGCGTGCCGATGTTTCACGTCAACGCCTGGGGGATGCCGTATGCGTGTGCGATGAGCGGGGCGAAGCAAGTCTTCCTTGGCCCGCATCTCGACCCGCTGACCATCCTGGATACCTTCGAGCGCGAGCAGGTGACCTGCTCGGG
>DATJRJ010000165.1:0-9373 GCA_035504735.1 Binataceae bacterium (SeqCode) | reverse complement strand
TCAACTGGCCGAGCCTTACGGCTCTTCTTACGGGAGCGGCGCCAGCATGTCAGAGTGAGGCTCTCGTCTGGCTTCCTGAAGGGCGGTATCTCCATCTCCAGAATCTCTTCCGCGTCAACGGATACACCCGGCGCTTTGTCTTTTAGATTTTTCACGATAAACAGCCTAAGTAACTTTTCGTTACTCGGAGTTATTGGCGCAGGAGTGTCAGCGCTCGCCCAACGTGAAACGGTCTCCGGTGCCACGCCGAGTTTCTTGGCAAGCGTCCTCGACTGCCAGCCAAGAGCGTCGCGCAGGAAGCGGATCTCTCTATTGTTAAGTTTCACAGGAATCTGGACGCGCGCTAGCGCAGTAGCGGCCACTAACTCTTCGAAGCTTGGAATAACCGTTTCGACGACCGCGCGACACTTCCTGCAGATGATCCGAGACACCGCATCGTAAAGCTGAACGCCATCGATACCGAGATTCGGAACGTACCGCTTGACTCGGCGACGAACTAATTCTCCAGCGCATTTGCCTCTGTGTGTCACGTCCTTTGGACGCGAAGATCCGGCGATCTCAGCCGGCGGAACTTGCACTCGAACACTCGGTGGAAGAAGGAGAGCAGTTTCTATGCCACAGTGAGCAAAAGACTATAACAAGATAGATTTCATCTAAAAAGCTCTTTGTGCGGGAAGTCGGCGCTATCCATAATGCATTGTCGCATCATAATTCCGAGCATGAGAGCTCTATTTGCCGTGTACAAACTCCGAACCTGGGGGTGGGGTCTGATCGATCGCTGGACAATGGCATTCGGACTTCGGTTACCCATTCTCCTGACCACAGTTAGATCTTTTCTTGCGGCTGGGAAGAGCCACCGTCCGCTTAGTTCAGGTTCGGCTGTCTAATTGCGGCTGGCTTTACGTTCGGCGTCAAAAATGGCAAATGGCGGCGCAAGGAACATGAGGACTTTGGGCGAGGTGGCCGAGCAAATCGCTCTCGACATCATGAAGCACCAAAATGCAGACGCGACAATCCTTGTGCGATGCGATCGTGAGGGTGAGCGTTGAATCTCCGCTGATTCATGTGCGAGCCGTACGATGCGGCGGGGCTGTTCCCAAACCACAATCTTCGACTGTTCTAGGAAAGGCAAGAAGGCAACGCTCGCGAACATTTCTCATAAACGGTGCGACTTGATACCGTTCATGAGCTAACTCTCGCGGCCTCTTAGATCGAGGTGCCCCGCTGGTGGATGATACCGAAAGCTTTGCGACGCTGACCGCACGGGTCGACCGCCGGTCGCTCTCGGTGCGTCAGCGACAGATTCTCGAACTCAGAACGGCCGGGCTGACTTTGGCCACGATAGGCAAGGAACTCGGAATTAGCGCGACGCGCGTGCGGCAGATCGAAGCGCGGCTTTCCTCTCTCGCGCGAAGAGCGACATTGCGGGCGGAAATCGTCGCGCACGGAAAAGCCAAATAGGCCTGTCAACGAATCAGAATGCGAACTTAGCCTCAGGCGCGTCGGCTTCGGGAGTGGCCTCCAGTGGTCCGAAGCAATCGATATTGACGGCGCACCCTTCCAGCCGCGCGTCCTTGCGCCATTCCTTTTGCGCCAGTTCGAGGTCGGCGCGCTTGGGTCCGTGATGTAATCCCTGCGGGTTCAAGGTCAGCACGCCGGCACCGCGCCCGGTCGGACGGCCGCTGAACGAGAACGAGCCGCTGTGGACGAAGAACACTTCATCTACATCGATGTTGCGATGATACCAGGGCAGCCGCGCGGCCTTGGGATCGGTTTCCAGCGGTCGCGGCATGAACGTGCAGATCGCGACGCCCGGGGCTTGCCAGGTGCAGTGCGCGCTCGGCGGCAGATGAATACCCTCGCTCAGCAGCGTGCGGATATCGCGGATGTTGAGCTTGCGCACCGTGAGATTGCCCTTCCATCCGGCCACGTCGAGCGGGCAGAAATTGTAGAACACCGAAGTCATCTGGCCGCGGCGCTTGATCCGCAACTCCCATTCGTGGCCGTCATCCTCGATCGGCTCGGGCTCGGGAGTTTCGATCACGCCATAATCGAAGGGCGCGTAATGGCCGATATTGCCGCGCTCCGGAAATTCAATTTGGCCGCGGGTTTCGACCACCAGGCTGAAGTTCTCGGATCGATCGGGCACGATCTGATAGCTGGTGCCCTTGGGGATCACGAGGTAGTCGCCCTCCTCATAACGTAGCGGGCCATACTCGCTGCGCAACAAACCCTTGCCCTTGTGGATGAAGTGCAGTTCATCGCCATCCGCATTGCGAAAACAATAGGGCATCGCTTCGGAGCGCCGCGAGATCGAGATTGCGACATCGTCATTGTAAAAGACGCGCAGCGGCGCGCCCTGCGGATCGCGCCGGTCGGGAGTGTCCAGGGCATAAGTATTGATGCCACGCGGGCGGAGCGGACCCTCGATACGGGTGTACTCGGTGGGCGGATGCAGGCGGTAGAATTGACTGACGCGGCCGCTAAAGCCCTCGCGTCCATGTTCCTCTTCGAACAGTCCTTCCGGGATGCCGACATGTGCCTGCCGCGGCACGCGGCCTTTGCTGTAATGGATCATCTTTCTACCTCCGGGTGATCGAATCCGCCGTCCTTCGATCGGGTGGCCCCTCTTTTCGAGCTATAGTCCTATTTTGGCTGTCATCAAAGCCCCGGCTGCCGTACTGCGCTAATGCGGAGCACCTGCCGCGTCCGCGGCACGGAATGCGCGGGCCGCGCAAATCCGGTCAACTGGCGCCATCGCTTTGGCGTTCACGGCCCCAACTGGGGCGATGCGGGGGATTCGTATGGTGTCGCGCTACTGCGGGGTCCTGTATTTTGGCGCAGTTTTTCGGTGTACATTTCGGGTCCCGAGCATAGTCGTTCGTCCTTGCTGCTGGCTTAAAAGTTGCTCTGATCCGCTGCGATAGTCGCACGATGGAGGAAGGGCGATGAGCGGTACGACAATGGCCGCGCAGGCGTTGCTGCTTTCGATAATTTTTGCGCCGGCAGCGGTTTGCATCTGGTGGATTTGGCGATCCTCACCAAGGGACATTCCGTTGGCAACGCGGAAACCTCGGTAAACGTACCGCGCCAGGCCCCCTGGGGATTGCCCGATCGGCCCTCGCCGCTCAGCGGCAGGCGACGGTTCACGATCACACGGCGCGATCTTCAGGCTTTCGATCGGAGCGCTGGTTCGATCCGGGCGGCGAAGTCATTCAAATCCTGAACCGCCAGGTCCGGCTCGAGACCCCACGGATCGAATACCGCCGTTGTGCGTCGCCTGATCCATGCCGCGCGCAGACCGGCATGTTTGGCGCCGATTACATCGAACGGATTGCTTGAAACCATCCAGATATCCGAAAGACTCCCTCCCAAGCGCGCCGCCAATAGCTGATAGACGCGCGGATCGGGTTTGAAACTTTGCACTTCATCCACGCTGATAACTGCGTCAAACGAATCGAGGAGCCCCTGATTCGCAAGCAGCGCGCGTACGACTTTTTCCTCGCCGTTTGAAAATGCGATGACCTTCCGGGCATTGTGCTTGAGCTTTTCGAGCGCGGGCCGAGCGTCCGGATAAGCCGGCAGTCGCTGGTATTGTTCGAGCAGCTCGCGCTCTGCCTGCGCGCTAAGTGGAACACCAAAAACCTGGCTGCAATAAATCAATGCTTGCCGGGTGCAGGTCGAAAACGGCTCGTAACGGCCCATTAACCCGCGCCGAAACGAGTACTCGAGTTGCTTTTCGCGCCACAGCGTCGTGAAAGCTTCGGCGGTCGATCCAATTAATCGCTCCAGATGCTGCCTGATGGCGAACGGATCGATAATGGTCCCATATATGTCGAAGGCGAAGTCGGTCGGCTTGATAGGAGTCATGCGATTGCCTCCCTGATCGGCGTCGCACTCCGCGACAACTACTTTTTTACCATCACCTCCAAAGCGCGTGAAACAGCAGGGCGCCGGAGGGATCTGGTTTCTGTGCGCATCAGCGGGAGTGTGCGCGGCGTTGCTGCATGCCGGCGCAGCGCTACTCGTTATCGAGATAAAAACGGTCGCTGTCTTTGCTGTAGCCGAACAACTCGGCGAAGCGCCCCCAGGCCACGATTCGATTGAACAGCCGGTCGGGAGGATCGTTGGGCAGCAGCATCGCGAGATGCTCGAGCACCACCTCCTTACTGAGCGACTTGTCCTCCTGCGCCTTCAAGAGCCGGATCAGGTAGCTGAACAGCCCGTGCTGGCGGAGCTGCTCGCGGATCATCAGCTTGCGGGCGTTGACGTCGCTCTCGAGAAATTTCTTGCCCAGCGGTTCCAGCACCACGTCGCCCGCCGGCGTCGAGACCAGACCCAGAATCTCCGCGATCTTCATCACCCGCAGCACATCGTCGAATTTCATGTGCAGGTCGCGCGCAATCTTGTAGCCGTCCTCACGACCGCCGCGATCTTCCAGCAGTTCGAGCAGACCGAAGACCCAGTTGAGATGCCCCTCGGGAATCGGATTGATACCGGTGACCGGCATCAGGCACGCTCCTCGATAAGCGAGAAGACCTTATCGGTCAGGGCGTTGAAGGCGTCGCTGCGGCGATCGCGAGGGCGCGGCAGGTCGACCTTCAAATCGGCCAGCAGTCGTCCGGGTCCGGCCGACAGCACCAGTACCCGGTCGGCCAGCTCGATCGCCTCCTCGATAATGTGCGTGACGAGCAGGATGGTATGCACCGGGCTGTCGGGCGCCTGCCAGATATCGAGCGTTTCCTCGCGCAAGCTGATCGCCGTCAAAGCATCGAGCGCCGAAAACGGCTCGTCCATCATCAACACCTTGGGCTCGACCGCTAGCGCCCGCGCGAGGCCCACCCGTTGCTTCATCCCACCCGAGAGCTCGCGCGGATAGGCTTCTTCGAAACCGTCGAGCCCGACCTTGTCGATATAGATACCGGCGCGCTTGCGGCGCTCGGCGGGCGGCAGACCGAGCGCCTCGAGCGGCATCTCGATGTTGTCTTCGATGGTCAGCCACGGCATCAAGGCGAAGGATTGGAACACCAGTGCGCACTCGAGATTGATACCGTCGACCTGGCGACCCTTATAGAGCACCTGGCCGGCACTGAGCGGCACGATACCGTTGATAATCCGAAGCATGGTCGATTTGCCGCATCCCGAAGGTCCGACGATAGCGATGAACTCGCCTTCCTCGACGACGAACGAGATGTCCTCAATCACGCGCAGGCTCCCCTTTGAATGAGGGTAGTGCTTGGAGACGTGGCTGAGTTCAAGCAGCGGCATGGGTCAGGTGGATCCGGTTCAGCCATGGAAGGCATCCGTCGCGCAGCTTATCAATAGTCTAACCGATAACGTTCCACGGCCAGATCGTAGAGCCGGCGCCATACAAGGCGGTTCAAGACTATCACCACCGCGATCATTGAGAGCAGGCTTAACAGGATCATCACAGTGTTGCTGGTCTGGTAGGTCGCGACGTCGAGCAGCGCCCCCAGTCCGAGGACATGGTAGGTGTGGCTGCGGTAGACGAAGTATTCGGACAGAATCAGCGCGTTCCATCCGCCGCCCCAGGCCGTGATACTGCCGGTGATGAGCGAGGGCGTTACGGCCGGCAGCACCAGTTTTCGCCAGGTGGCCATGCGGCTCAGGCCGAACGAACGGGTGGCCTCCTTGAGATCCTCGGGAATCTGGCTGACGCCGGCCAGCAGATTGAACAGCAGGTACCATTGCATCCCGGTCAGGATGAGCAGAATCGACGCCAGGTTCATGCCGCCGGTGACTTCGATCACAAACACCACGATCAGCGGGAAGAGCGCGGTGGCCGGCACCGAGCCGACGATCTCGGCGATCGACGCGAGCCGCTGCCGCAGGCGCGCATTGGAACTCGCGGCCAGCGTGCAGGGCACAATCCAGGCGAGCGAGATCGCGTAGGCAACGATCAGCCGCGCGAGCGAGGCCAGGGTCGCGATCGGAATCAGGCGCGCGTCGGCGGGCCACGGCTGGTCGAGGGCGCGGACCAGCGCGACCAGGCCATCGAGGATCGCCCAGGCGAAAAATGCCAGCAGTCCAAGCATCGCCGCGACGCCGATCAGATGCATCGTCCGCGATATGGACGGATAGTCGCTCATCCGAATCGCCGGGATACGCTCGCGTATCGCGCGCAGGATCGAGGCCGGCGGCGCCAGGATAAGGCGGAAGCCGCGCAGGATCGTAGGACCGATTTGGTAGAGCGCGCCCACCATCGGCAGCGCGGCGGCGGGTGCTTCGCTGTCGGGCGTCGAGGCCGCGAACTCGTAGCGGAACTTTTCCGACCACGCCGACAGCGGCTGCCAGACCATGAAATCCATCGCGACGATAATCGCAAGCAGGGTCAGCAGTCCCGCCAGGATCTCTCCGGAACGGCCCTTGTCGGCCGCTTCCATCAGGTAACTGCCGAGTCCGGGCAATCGATAATGGGCCGGGCCGACCGTGATGATCTCGCAAGCAATCAGGAAGTACCATCCCGCCACCCACGACAGGATCGAGTTGTAAACCAGCTTGGGCACGCAGGCCGGCAGCAACAACCGTTTGAGCTTGAGCCAGCCGCCGGCGCCGAAAGCCTCGAACAATTCGATCGAATCGGCTGGGATGGTGCGGGCCGACTCGAATACGCCGAGCGCCATGTTCCACGCCTGGCTGGTAAAGATCAGAAAGATCGCGGCCAGTTCGACGCCCAGCCGGCCATGAGCGATCGAGACGAAGAAGTAAACCGCGGCCGGAAAAAAGCCCACCACCGGCACCGATTGCGCGATATCAATGGCCGGGATCATCACCCGTTCCCAGGCCCGCCCGCGCGCCGCGCCGAGTCCATAGACGATCGAAAATAACAGCGCGATCGCGTAAGCGGCTAACATCCGGTAAAAAGAGCAGAATGCATAATATGGCAACTGGCGCGCAGAGACCGAGAAGCGCGGCGCATGCAGCGCGCCGGCCCGGCCACGATAGGCAAAGAACAGCGCGATGATCCCGGCCAGCATCAGAAATGAAAATGCCGCTCCGGCAAATCTGCGGAAGTTGATCGCGGAAGTGTTCATGACAATCGGGCGATACAGCATACCGAGCGTCGTCATGAGCATAAAGCCGACGAGCGGGTGCAAGTTGACAAGCGCGCTGCCGCCAAATACCGATTGCCGGTAAATGCCGGCCGACCGACAGAGCGAGCGCGACGAATGGCGCCTCGGCCTCGAGCCTGGCGAGCATCACGAACGTGAAGCCGTCCGGGTTGTAGCCCTCGACGACCCGGTTCGCGAGTGGCTCGAACGGCCGGTGATGTTGATCACGGTCGAGCGCCTCTATTGGATGATTATCGCGCTCTATGCCGTCGCGAGCCGCGGGCTGATGCTGGGGACGCGGCCGCTTAACCCGACTGAGGCGCGCCAGGCCCTGGCGGCCTTCCAGACCATGCACGTGGGTCTTACACCGGGGCCGCCGGCCGCCTGGATCCAACTCCTCGACGCGGCCATGCTGGGCGCTTTCGGCGCCAGCGACCTTACGGCACGGCTGCTGTTTGCGATCGCCGGCGTCGCCCTGGTTCTGATCGCACTGGCCTTGCGCCCGTTCATCGGCCGCACCGGCGCCCTCGCGATGGCCACGATGGTCGTGCTTTCGCCCAGCATTACGTACTTCTCGCGTTCCGCCGCGACGCAGGTTCCGGCGCTGCTCGCCGCGCTGGCGGTATTGGCGCTGTTCGCCGCGATCGCCCGCCATACAACCGTCGGCCGCGCGATCGCCCTGGGATGCGCGATTGGGTTGGCGCTCTCGGCTGATGCGCAGAATCTGGTTGTCGGCGCGAGCTTTGTATTGGCGCTCGCAATGAGGGGTCTATGGCGAGTGGCGGCCGGCGAAGAGGCTGGATTGAGTATTCGCATCTGGTGGCAGCAGTACTCGCGGCTGGTGTCGATCGTCGTCATTTTCGCCGCGCTGTTCTGGGTCGTGATGGGCAGCGGTTTTTTCTCGCAGCCGTTTTTTTCCGCCGTGGTCGGCTCGCTTCGCGCGAACTGGACGGCGGTGGGCAAACCCGGACCGGCGCGCGATGCATTTTTGGCGTCGTTCGTATTGTATGAATTTTTAATCGCTGCCGCCGCGCTGCTGGGGGTGTTCGCGGTACTGACGAATTTTGGCGGCGCGCGGTCGCCGTTGGCGGTCTTCAGCCTCATCTGGACGATTCTGGCAGCCGTTTTTTTCATCGTCACGCCGGCTTTCTCGCCCGCGTGGATAGTTGAAATCCTGATTCCCGCGATACTGCTTGGGGCGGTCGGAATAGAGGCGTTGTCACGGACCCGGTCTTGGAACCTGGTCTTCTATCCACTGGCGGTGCTGGGGCTCGTTACGCTCAACGTGCAGATAATCGCCAATTTCACGATCGTTGCCCCCGATCCCAGCGAAGCGCTGTGGGCCCGCCACGCATTGCTCTTCTGGAGCGAGCCGGCCACCGCCGCGGGCGTCCGGGAGTCGCTGCGGACATTAATCTCCAGCGGTCCGGTCCCGGTCAGATCAACCTGGATCGCCGGCGACGCCCCCGTGCTCAGGTGGTACCTGCGGGATCTTCGGCCAGCCGAGAGCGCTGCCGATGCGGACCTGATAGCGGGCCTTGCCGATGCTCCCGCGGGCTGGCCGATCGCACAGCGCAGCAGCTTCGATCTCCAGTCATGGTGGCGGCCCGATTTGCGAGATCTGTCAATCCGTCAGGCGCTCCGCTTCGTGCTTCTCGGTCGCTCCTGGCAGCCCCTGGAGTCGAATGAGGTGACGGTGCTGAGCCGAATCGCCAACCGTTCAACGCCCACTACGATTTATGTACCGCCCGCGCCGGCCTCAACCGCGGAGGTATCGAGCACCGCGCCGACGACTGCGCCCGCAGCGCCGACCACCGGAGCACCGACCGCCGCACCGTCGATCGCGATTATGCAGCCGACTCCGTGACTGCGCGGGCCGCCGGATCGTCTATCGAAACCATAAAAGAAAGAATTGGCGGGAGAAACCGAGCGTAGTATCTCTACTGGGTCCGACAGGAGTGAAACAGGAAACCGACGATGAATTCGATTATCGAAACCCTCCAGACCTGGCACATCCATCCGGTGGCCGATCATTTTACGATCGCGCTGTTGATAATCGGCGTCCTTGCGGACGTGGTCGGCAGCTCCCTGCCGCGTTACCGATGGATTCGTTTCATGGCCCTGACTCTGATGATTCTGGGAGCGCTCGCCGCCGCCGCCTCACGGGAGACTGGCGGATGGGAGGCTCACAAGGTCTACAAACTGGTGAGCGGCGACACCAAGGTGTTGTTTCATCATCATGCGGAGCTGGGCGAATGGCTGATGTGGGTGTTTGCGATTCTGGCCTTATGGCGCATCGG
>DATJRJ010000164.1:0-12047 GCA_035504735.1 Binataceae bacterium (SeqCode) | reverse complement strand
AAAATTGGCCATCTTGGCGAATTGATCGCCAGCGGCAAACGCGAAACGTATGACTTTTTATTCCCCCGAATCAGGCTCGGAGAGGCCGGGATCGTCAGTGTGGCTGGACTCCGCCGACCCCTATTTTCCGGTGCCGGAGAGATTTATCGTCTGCGAGCCTTTCCCAGCGTCGTCGGTAAACACCAACGCACCCTTGAGGGGACCCGTCGTTGTCGGGCTGAAAGCGACCCCGACCTGGCAGGCATTTGGGCCGCCATCGCTTTTCGATTTCAGCACGCCCGTGCATCCATCGCTGGCCTTTAGGAAATCACCGTTGACCGTGATGCTGGTGATCATCAGGTCGACCCGGTTCGGATTGGTCACGGTGATAAGCCTCGGCGAACTGCTGGTCGTGCCCGACGTCTGCTTGCCGAAGGCGAGCTTGTCGGGCTTGAAAGTAATCGCGCCGGCGATCCCGGTGCCGCTCAGCGGCACGGTAGTCCGGCCGGCGACCGTATTATCGAGAATCACCAGATTGCCGGTCTGCAGCGCCTGCGCACTCGGCGTATACGTAACTGAAATCTTGCAGCTATGGCCTGCCGCCAGGGTCGACCCGCAGCCGAGCGTGATAGCGGTGCTGACGCCGAAGGTCGTGGGCTGGTCGGCCGCGATGCTGGTGAATGCGACCGGCATCCCATGCGCGCCGCCCGGATTCGTGATCGTCACGATCTGCGCTTTAGTGGTTGCGCCGGTAGCGCCGAACACCGCTTTGCCAAGGTTGAGTTTTTTGGGCGAGGCGGCAAGTGTCACTGTTATCGGCGCCGGCTTGACGTCAGTCTTCCAGGCCGTAATCAAATCGGCGATATCCGCCGTGCCCCATCCGGTCGCCCGATTATAGCCGGGCCCGGCGCTATAGCCGGGAACACCATTGAAGCTGTTGTCGCCGGAAATCACTTCACGCAGCCCCACGCTCGAACTGTTTTCAACCGGTCCAAGCTGGTAGAGGCCATAGTCCGCGTTGCCGATACGTTCGCCCTGGTTCTGATTGATCAGCGTCAAGATGCCGGCGAACAAAGGCGCTGTGAGGCTGGTCCCGCCCCAACAGCAGTCGAGCACCGGGCCGCCGTCGTCGTCGCCGAGATAGACGCCCGGCGGTCCCGCGAGCATCGCCACGTCGGGGACATCCCGATGATTATCGTTAGGAGTCAGGCCGTTCTGAAATCCAGGCTTACCGAACACCGCACTGATGCCGCCGCCTGATGCGCCGCCACTGTACGGAGGCTTGGGCGCCACATTCCATACCTGTTCGGGAACGAAACCTACATCATTGCCGTCGCTATCGTAATTGGGCGTGAACATGGTGCCGCCGACCGCGGTCACGTTGGGATCCGCCGCCATCTCGCTGACGTTCTGCGTCCCGGTCGGGCAATTTTCGGCGCCATTATCGCCGGAGGCGACAAAGACCGAGATCCCTTGCGCGGCCGCCTGCTCGAAAAAGTTGTTTAGGGTCTTGCTGTAGAAGGTCGGTGAAGCGCCACAGTAACCGAAGCTGATACTGATCACGGCACAACTGTTATCGGCGATGGCTCGCGAAATCGAATCGACGATGTTGCCCCGCTTCGGACTGATGTAGACCTTAAGGCCGGCGGCGGGCGCGATCGCGTGGGCCCATTCGATATCGATCAGGGACTCGCCTTCGTCAGCGTTGATTCCCGGGTCGCTTCCGCCGGCCAACACCCTCGTGATCGACGCCGCCGGCAGGCCGAACTGGTTATCGAAAAGGGCGACTGCGGAATCTATCCAGTCGGAATCTTCGACCAGGCCGATACACTGACCGCTGCCGTCGAGGGCTCCGTTGTCGTCATAAAATGTGTAAACGTCAGCCGGGCCAAACCCCAAGCCGTTATCATAAAGGTACCAGGGGCTTCCGGCCTGGGCGCTGTCTGGAATTAGCTGCGGTCCGAGCCGTTTGATCATCGGATGGGCGCGGCGCAGATTATTGAGGCCGTCGACGTGGGCAATCACCCCGGCGAACCGGGCCGGGATCGACGGATCGGTCAGGTTCGCGTAGCTTTTGCCGTCGGCAGAGGCTGCGATAGTCACTGAGAAGAGCCGTTCGGCTTCGGCAGCAGGCAGCGTGAAAGCGATATAGCGACCGGCGCGATCGGCGGTGCTGATCGTAATGCCCTCAGACTTGAGCCAGCTCACAACGGCCTCGAAGTCGGCCTGGCGCGGCGCGAAACGGGCATTGAATTCGTCGGGCGTCAGCCAGTGATGGAACTGCGGCGACGCGGGATCGTGCTGGGCCGCTAGCAGCCGATCAAGCGCAGCCTGATCGTGGAGCGCGAGGATGATCCGCAGATCGAGCGGGCGCGAAGCCGCGGCTCGCGCGGTGAGCGCCGTGGCTTCCGGCAAATGGTTGCCGGGAATCGCTACGTTCTGGGCATCGGCAGAGGTTGTAATCAGGATCGGGGCGATCAGGACCAGCGCGAGAGCGATACAAAAGCGGCGGACGCCGGTGAAAAAACCCATCATCACGACCCCCGCCTTCAGAATTGAGAAGATCCCCTGTCCACGCTCTTCCACGATAGCTTTGACGCATCATGGAACGTCTGTGTTTACAGGCGGTCAATCCCAGCGTCGGAAAAATGCTAGCAGCCCCGCCAGAATGAACCAAGTTGAGGCCGAAAGCCTTGAAAACGGGGGAAATCGATTCGGCGGCGCGGGCGGCCGGCGATTGCCGGGCCGCCCGCCCCCCGCCGGGAAATCAGTCGCGGACTTCGACGATCGCCTCGATCTCGACTGCGATCCCAAACGGCAGCTCGTACATGCCGACCGCTGAGCGCGCGTGGCGGCCGGCCTCGCCCCACAGCGCCACATATAGATCGGAAGCGCCGTTGATCACCTTGGGCTGATCTTTGAACCCATCGGCTGTATTAACCATCCCGAGCAGCTTGACCACCCGCACCACCTTGTCGAGGTCTCCGATCACTTCCTTGAGCGCGCGCAGCAGATGCAATGCCACCAGCTTGGCGGCCTCGTAGCCCTGCTCGAGGGTCAGGTCGCGTCCGACCTTGCCGCGAACCATCTCGAGCTCGCCGTCGGCCTTTTCCACTCCCGGTCCGTGGCCGGAGATGAAGACCAGGTTGCCGGACCGCACCGCCCCCACGTAATTGCCTGCGGGCTTGCGCACGCCCGGCAACTTGAGTCCCATCTCGGAAAGTTTTTGTTCGATTTTCATCGCTCCTCCATCGTTGTTCCTGATCGCGAATCGCGGTTTGCTTATGACGCGGTACTCTTTCCGGTCCACACAGTCAAACCGCGAAGCCTTCGATGGCATCTGCGGCGAATCGTGCTAGCATCGCTGCGAAACCTTTTTTACCCAAGGAGGACGAGACCGATGGCGGATTTCAAACTGACGGGCGGCGGATGCCAATGCGGCGCGGTGCGCTACACCATCACAGAACCCGCCGTCGATACCCATCATTGCCACTGCGGGATTTGCCGCAAGCTGCACGGCGCGATTTTCGTCACGCTCTCGGTCTTTCCGCGCGCCGGCTTCAAGTTTGACCAAGGCGCCAACAACCTCGGCACTTTCAACAGTTCCGAGAAGCTCCATCGCCACTTCTGCAAGACCTGCGGATGCCAGCTCACGATCGACGTCGATCCGTTACCCGACAAGATCGTCGTCGCCACCGGCACGATCGACAACGGCGCCGACCCGGGCCATCCGCGCGGCACGCTGCGCCATGCCTACGTGAACTCGAAGGTCCCCTGGTACGAAATCGGCGACAGTCTGCCACAGGAACCATAAAGCCGGGTCTCCGTACAGAGCTCAGGTCCGCACTCGACGCTGCTGACCGCCTAGATTGCGTCCTCAGCCGCAGCTTCACCCAGGCGCAGCCGCCGATGACACAGGTAGATCAGGACCGGCTGCAGCAGGCGCGTTAGCACGAGGATTGAAAGCGCGCCGCCGATTACGACGATCGCCAGCGGACGCTGCGTCTGCGCGCCGATGCGCGTGGAGAGTGCGGCCGGCAGCAGTCCGAGCGCGTCGACCAGGTCGGTCATCATGGTGGCGCGCAGGCGCCGGTCGGAACCCATGATGATGGCTTCGACAAACGGATGGCCCTCCTGCCAGAGCTGGCGGATATAGAAGCTCAACAGGATTCCATCCATCACTGCGATACCGAAGATCGAGATGAAGCCGACTGCGGCGGAGACGCTGAACGGCGTGCCGGTGATGATCAGGGCGAGCACGCCGCCGAGGCACGCCACCGGAATCTGCGCCATGATGATGAGCGTGTCGACGAACGAGGTCGTGGCGCTGAACAGCACTCCGGCGATCAGCAGCAAGGCGAGCGGCACCACGATCTCGAGCCTGCGATTGGCGGCTTCGAGTTCGCCGTACTCACCGGCCCATTCGAGATGCACGCCCTCGGGCAGCTTCACGCTCCGCGCCACCTCGCGCTGCGCATCGAGCACGGCGTCCTTGAGGCTGCGGCCGCGTACGGCGAAGCGCACCGGCACGAACCGCTCGAGCTCCTCGCGATAGATGAACGAGGCGCCTTCGGCGACCTTGATATCGGCAATCTCGCCGAGTGGAATCGAGCCGGCGTCCGGCGTCGGGACCCGAATGCTGCGGATCGTTTCGAGGCTGGTGCGATAAGGTTTCTGCCATCGCACCGTCAAATCGAAACGGCGGTCGCCTTCCAGCACCTGCGTGATAGCCTGCCCGCCGATTGCGGCCTGGACCACCGTGTTGACGTCGCCGACGTTCAGTCCGTAGCGCGCGCAGATCGCGCGGTCCGGCGTGATCATCAGGTTCGGTTGGCCGAGCGAGCGGTAAACCGCGGTGTCGACGATCCCCGGCACCCGGTTCATCACTTCCATCAACTCGTTGGCGATCCGTTCGTCGGTCGCGAGATCGCCACCGAACACCTTGACCGAGTTGGTGCCTTTGACGCCGGACATCGCCTCGTCGATATTGTCCTCGATATTCTGCGAGAAGCCGAAGCTAACGCCGGGAAACTCGGTGGTGAGCTTGCGATCGATCTGATCGACCAGCTCCAGTTTGGTGAGCCCGTGTCGCCATTGCGACTGCGGCTTGAGATCAACCGAGAACTCGCAATTGAAGAAGCCGGTGGTCTCGGTCCCGTCGTCGGGGCGCCCGAGCTGGGAAACCACGGTGGTCACCTCCGGAAACGACATGAAATCGGAGCGCATCCGGTTGGACAGCGTGACGGCGTGTTCGAGCGAGATGGTGGTCGGCATGGTGGCGCGCGCCCAGATATTGCCTTCTTCGAGCTTGGGGATGAACTCGCCGCCGAGGCGTGGAAATTGCGCCAGCACCGCCACGATCAGAATCGCGATCACCGTCAGCGTCAGGCGCGGCCAGCGCAGGACGGTGACGAATACGCGATGATAAAAGGCGCTGATGATTCGCCAGAAGAGGCTGACGTGCTCCGCCAGTCCGTGAGCAAAGGCGAACGTACCCAGCACCGGCGTGAGCGTTATCGCCAGCAGAATCGCCGTGCCGAGCGCATAAGCGTAGGTATGAGACATCGGCGAGAAGATCGCTCCCTCAACCCCGCGCATCGTGAACAGCGGCAGGAACGCAATCAGGAAGATCAGGGTCGAGAAGAAAATCGGGCCGCCGACCTCGGAAGCGGCGCGCAGAATTCTCGCCCGCACCGCCTCTTGCTGTACCTCGCTGGTCGTCAGATGGCGATGGACGTTCTCCATCACGATGACCGTGGAATCGATAATGATGCCGAAGTCGATTGCACCGAGCGAAATCAGGTTGGCCGGCGTGTTGGTGAAGTGCATCAGGGTGAATGCGCCACATAGCGCGAGCGGGATATTGACCGCCGCGATCAGCGCGCTGCGCAGATCGCCCAGGAACACGATCAGCACCAGGAACACCAGCGCCATACCCATTCCCAGGTTCTCGAGCACCGTGCGCAGCGTGATCGTGACCAGCCCGGTGCGATCGTAATACGGCACGACGCGGTAGCCCTTGGGCATGATGCCCGAGTGATTGAGCGAATCGACCTTCTGCTCGACGCCCTTAAGCGTCTTGAGCGTATCTCCGTACTTGCGCATCAGCACGATGCCGGTGACAACTTCGTCGCGATGGTTCATGCCGACCACGCCGAGCCGCGGCGCATAACCAACCGAGACATTGGCGACATTGCCAACCGTAATCGGCGTTCCCTTGTTGGCCGCCAACACGACGTTGCGGATGTCATCGAGCGACTTGATGAAGCCGATGCCGCGCACGTCGTAGGTTTGCTCGCCGACCGTCAGGTAATTGCCGCCGGCGTTGCCGTTGGCGTTCTGGATCGACTGGATCAGGGTCGACAGCGGAATCTGGTAGTAGGTGAGCTTCTGCGGGTCGACATCGACGTGATACTGCTTGGTCGTGCCGCCGAAGGTGCTGACGCCGATGACGCCCGGCACCGTGGTCAACTGCAGCGCCGCAATCCAGTCGTCGATCTCCTTCTCCTTCATGATGTCGTGATCAGGGCTCTCGATCGTGTAGCGATAGATTTCGCCGATCGGATTCTCGGGCGAGATCCCGGCCACCACGCCCTGGGGGAGCGTGACGAACGGGAGCTGGTTGATAGTCTCGACGCGATCCCAGTAGTAATCGCTGTCCCAATCGAAGTAGAGCCGGATATCGGAGAGGCCGAAAAGCGAAATCGAATCCATGCGGGTCAGGTTGCGGGTCGAAGCGAGCTGGTACTCGAGCGGCACGGTGACCAGCTTCTCGACTTCTTCGGCGCCGAGGCCGCTGGGCAAAGTCAAAATCTCTACCAGCGGCTGCACCGGGTCGGGATAAGCCTCGATGTCGAGCTCGTGGAACGAGTAGAGGCCCGCCACAGCCAGCACCATCGCGATTCCGATCACGACTACGCGCTGGCTGATCGCCAACTGCATCAGCCTGCGAATCATCGCTGTTTCCTACGAGCTGCCGCTCGCCTGATGCCAGAGCTCGTTGAGCTGGATCGACTCGTCGGCGACCACTTTCTCACCCGGATTGAGCCCGGCGGTCACGCGCGTAAAGCCGCTCTCGTGCCACGACGCGATCTCGACCACGCGCCGTTCGAACAGTCCCGCGCCGCGATCGACGAATACGTAATAGGCGTTGGTCTCGAACACCAGCGCCGCCTGCGGCACCAGCAGCGCGACACCCGGCTGCGTGATAATCCTGACCCGCGCCAGCATCTGGGGCTTCAGCCGGCCGCCCGGATTATTCACCGCGCAGCGGATTTTCGCAGCATGCGTCGCGGGATCGATCTCCGGGCTGATCCGCGCGATAGTGCCGTGGAACACTTCGCCCGGCCAGGCGGTCGTGACCGCTTCGAGTTGCTGCCCGAGCTGGATACGCGCAAGCTCGTCTTCGTAGATATCGGCGGTGATCCAGACCACATTGGTGGTGCCCAGCGTGTAGAGCACGTCACCCGGATTCACCGCGCCGCCGATATTGGCGCTGTTACTGACCACCGTCCCGCTAATCGGCGCACGCATCCAGACCGTCGGACTAGGCGTGGTGAGCGCCGCTATATCGGTCTGCGACATCCCGAGCAGTTCGAGCTTCCGCCGCGCCGCCGAAACCATCGCATCCGCGATCGTGCCCTGGCCGGAGGGGCTGAGCCCGCGGGTCTTCAGCCCTTCGAGGTACTCGGCCTCGGCGGTCATAAAGTCCGGGCTGTAGAGGCGCACGATCGGCTGACCGGCATGCACGGAATCCCACAACACCGCCCTGGTCGCCTCGATCCGGCCGGCGACGCGCGACACGATCTGTGCGACGTCGCGCTGGTCGTAGGCGATTTGCCCGTTGGCTTCGATCACGCCCGGCAATTCGATTTGCCGCACCTCGGTAACCGTCATCCCGGGTATCGGGCCGCCGATATGCAACAGGTCCGCACCGGCAGATTGATGGACCAATGCTGGAATGAAGCTTGGGGTCTCGACGGCCGCGCCGCTGGGCGGCGTGTTATCGCATCCCGTCAGCCCAAGTATCGAGCCGAGCACCATACTCGCGAGCGCCATAGCGAGACGGACGCGCAGGGCGACGAGCTTGTGACTGTTGCGGTTCATCTGCTCAACGGCTCCCCGATTGCCTGCTCCAGGGCCACTCTGCCCGACAGGTACTGATTGGCCGCCGTCAGATAACTGATGCGCGCGTCGTAGGAAGTGCGTAATACCGTCGACAGCGTCACGAAATCGATTTTGCCGGAGGTATAGGCGATCAGCGCCACCTCGAAGTTCTGCCGGGCCAACGGAATCAAGCTCTCCCGGTAGGTCGCGGCGGTCTGATAGGCGTATTGCGCGGAGCGGTAGAGCGTGGTGATCGAGGCCGCGCTCTGGCTGCGGATCGATGCCAGGTCGTCGCGCGCCGCGTCGAGATCGAAGCCCGCCCGGGTTACATCCTCGCGCTGCTTGATCCAGAAGAAGACGGGCATGTTGAAGCCGATATTCCAGCCATGGTCCTGCAGCGCGTTGAGCGTCGGGCCGGCGCTCGGAATCAGGTAATTGTCGAACGTATAGCCGACCGAGTAATCCGGCAGATATTCCATCTTCGCGAGTTTGAGCGCGGTCGCGGAATTGCGCTGCGCCAGCGCGGTCTCGAGGATTTCCTGGCGCACCTGGAAGGCGCGATCGATTAGCGCGTCGGGGCGCTCGTCGAGCGGCGTTAGTTTGAGGGTCTGGTCGAGGTTGAGCGGCGCGTCGGGCGAGCGATTGAGGAGCTGGTTCAGGATGGTAACGTCGTTGGCAACCGCGACGCGAAGCCGCTGCTGCTCGAGCTGCTCGGCCGAGAGATCGAACTCGGCGCTGATGAAATCGGTCTGTGTAACCTGGTTGGCGGAGTATGCGACCTGGGTAACCTGCAATACGCGTTTTAGGCTGATCAGTGTTTCCGCGGCCACCAGCGCGAGCGCGGTATCGAGCTGATCCTGGTAAAAGCCGGTTTCGACCTGGGCCCGAACGTCCCGCAGGGTCGCCTCGTACGTGAGCCGCGCGACCTCGGCATTGCGCCGCGCGTTGTCGGCCTGCAGGATCGCCTTCCCCGGAAACTGGAACGGTGCCGCGACGTTAATCGTATGCTCCGCGGCGTGGTCGAAGCCGTCGGTCGGACTGTCGACGTTGTAATAGTTGAAGATCGGATCGGCGGGCGCGTAATTCTGCTTTATCGAATGGACCGCCGACGACCATCGGGCACGCGCGGCCCGCACCTGGGGATTCGCCTCCAGCGCCGCATCAACCAATTGCGCTAGCGTCAGGCCGCTGTCGGCGCAGGAGCGGCTTGTGGGTAGCGCTACCGCGATGATCGCCAGGATTCCAATCAGTATCGGCTTGATAAACTGCTGCATAGGAACCTCGTGGTCCTGGCCAGTCATCGGTTCCCGGCTATCCTCACATCTTCTCATGACGGAGTGATTACGAACCCGGTTGACCGATGTCGCAGCTAGAAATGTCCACTTCCGCTCGCCTCAGGGCAAGACGGCTCCGGCGCAACGAAAATTCAGCGGCTTACAAGGAACCGGTACCCGCCGAGGCGTCATCGGCTGTCAACTGAAGAAAAAAGGGCCGCCGGGGGCGGCGGATGATGGCACGTCAGTGATAGTAGCAAGCCCGGCGCCGTCTAGGGCGAGGAAGCTTTGTTCTTGGCGGCTTCGGCCGCCTTCGCCTGCATCGAGCGCACATACATAATCACGTCCCAGCGCTCGTTTGACGACATCGCATCGTCATAGGAAGGCATCCAGATACCGCCATTGCGGATGTAGCCGTAGATATAGCCGTCAGGAAGGTTCTTGCTGATACCGGTGGTCAGGTTGGTGGGCTTGTGCTGCAGCAGATGAGCGACCGGGCCGTTGCCGTCGGCGTTCTCGCCATGGCAGGGCTCACAGGTATTGAGAAATAGCTCCTTGCCATGGGCCAGGTTTGCGGGCGTCTCCTTGAGCGGATTCTTCAGCCCGACCGTCATCTGCTCAAGGTCCATCTTCTGAATCCCGTCAGTCGGCAACGTCCCCGAGGGCATCACGCGCGGCGCGATCGCCAACGGCTGCACGGCGGCCCCTTGGAACATGTCGGTGCTCCAGGGAAAAGCCCTAGCCGAGCGGGGTCCGCAGACGATCAAGCAGATTCCGCCGAGTGCCGCGAGTATCAGTGGCTTCACGGTGAGGGTCTTTTCGGATCGCCACGCATACGCCCGCAGAGTGCACAAGCGATCGGTCCATCGCGTCAGCAGTTTGGTTCCCCTATGCATTCCCGACTCCCGCAGATTTCCGCACACACTCTTAGCCCCGCAAGGCCGCCCGATCAACACCCGGTCCATCGCAGCGTACGACGAACGGCAGCATTATCCGAACCGGCTCGCGATTACTTTTTCACCGTAACGAAGCCGATCATCCCGTCCTTCTCGTGCGGGATACAGAAGTATTTATATTCGCCCGGCACCGTGAAGGTATGGCTGAAGTCCTGGCCCGGCATCATGAAGCCCGAGTCAAAGGGGGCGACGCCGGCCGGCAACTGCACGTTGGCCTTGTTGACAGCTTTGGCGGGATCGAACGTGACCGTATGCAGGGTCTGTGCGGTGTTCACCCATTTGACAGTATCGCCGACGTGAATCGTGACTTGCTTGGGGATATAAACCGGCGGCGTATCCGTCATCTTTACTTCTACCGTCGCCGCCAGCGCGATACCGGATGCCTGAATTCCGAGCAACACCGCCACGATCAGTGCGAAACCAAGGAGCAAAACCCTTCGGGCCAGGTGAGATGCATAAGTCAAGTTAAAACAAGTCGATGATTCCATAGCATTTTCTTATATCCGGAACGGTCCGCAGGTCAAGTTTAATCGGGCCACGCTCGACTCGCTCGATAACAGGTTCGCTCACGCGGTTTGTCTCAGCGCGCCCGGCGCGGGGCAGTATTCCAGGCAATCGCCGCAGCCGGTGCAGCGCTGCGGATCGACGTCGTACAAATGGCGGATTTCTAAATACTTGGGATGAATCGCAGACTCCGGGCAGACCTCGCGGCACAATCCGCAGGCGTTGCAGATCGCGTGATCGATCGCGACCTTCATACCTGACCCTGGAAGAACCGTAACACCCAGTCCAGCGTCTCTTCGACCGCATTCTGGATCTCAGGCGTAGTACAATAGGTATCGATCTGGTACTTGCCCTCCATGAAATGCATCAGCTCCTCGGCCTTCTGGCTGAGATGCTGATGGCGGACCAGCAGGTCGTCGACCATCTGATCGTAGATGCAGATTGTTAGATAGGCGCCGGCCTCGATGAAGTAGTGCTGCGCGTTGCGGGCCAGCGGATGAATATGCGCGAACATCATGCCCTGTCCGAAATAGGATGACAGCGGCTGGAAGTTCGCATCGACGTCACTCATCAGCTCGCGTTCGCCCTTTATCCAGCCGTGGCCGCTCAGCGAATCGACGTGCAGCTTGCTGTGCTTGCATTCGTCCCATACCTGTCGCGCGCGCATCCGCTGGACGTCGATCCAGCGCGCCTGATCGTTCAGATGTATCGACATCAGTTGCGCCGACATCTGCTTGATCGAGAATTGCACGCCCTCTGCAGCATAGCCTTCCAGCGCGAGTCGCCGCTTCCAGTCCTCGCCGGAGTCCTGTCCCGATGCGAGCTCTCGCACCGTGCTCTGCACCAGCCCTTCCCATCCGGGGATACATTTTTCTTCGGTGATTCGGCGGCGGAACTCTGCACCGCCGGCTCCAGGAGCGGTCGGCCAGACCCATAAATCGAGGAACTCTTCGAGAATCGGGTGCATCGGATGCCTCCTAGCGCATCCGCCCTTTGAGCGACCAGCGATGAACGTCCGAAGGCGGCGGCACCATCGAGCGTCCGGTCTCGGCTTCGAACATCGAGCGCGGCGCCGGGCAATACGGCAGGCACGCGGTGCATCCGGGGAACAGGCAGCGCGCCGGATCGATTTCGATTCGATGCAGCGGTTCGGCCGCGACGTAGACCGCGTTCAGATTGATCTCACGGCAGGCGACATAGCACATCCGGCATTCGGTGCAGAATTCGT